>JAPUIL010000481.1 GCA_027297085.1 Verrucomicrobiota bacterium
TGGATGTCCTCAACTGAATTCGTAGCAGCTCCCGTTCCGAAGGTCCGCTGCATCCCCAACGCTGTCGGAGAATGGCAAACGCGTGCGCAACCGTCGATGTTGTTCGTGCCGACAATGACGCGGAAGAATTTCTGCATCAGGTAGTTTTCTTCATTCGTACAACGAGCCGAAGAAATACCTGCCAGCGAATCCGGACCAAATTCATCGCGGTAATACTTAAACTTCGAAGCGATGTAATCATACGCTTCGTCCCAAGTAACCTCTTCGAACTCGCCATCCCGTTTAATCATGGGTGACTGAATGCGATCCGGGTGATTATAAAACTTAAATGCGTATCGCCCTTTCAGGCAGGTGTGTCCCTGGTTCACTTCGGCGTCGAAAGGAGCTTGAATTCCTGTGATCTCGCCACCCGCGGTCGCCACATCCAGATTACAACCTACTCCACAATAGTTGCAGACGGTGCGCGTTTTTTGAGTATTTGCGATGGATTTGGATTGGAAAACATCTGAAATCGCAGCGGTTGGACAGGCTTGTGAACAAGCCCCACAACTCACGCAGGGGCTATCTTCAAAACTTTGATCAAATCCCTTGATGATATGGCTATCGAAACCGCGTCCAGCCATACTCAATACAAACTCTCCTTGCACTTCATCGCGGGCACGCACGCAACGATAGCAGTTGATGCATTTGCTGAGGTCGGAAGTCATGTAGGGGTGACTCAAATCCTTTTCAACTTCGAGATGGGTTTCACCATCCGGATATCGAACGCCAGTAATGCCGACACGAGCAGCCACTGTTTGTAGCTCGCAATTTCCATTCACCTCACAGGTCAAACAATCTAGCGGGTGATCAGTTAAGACCAACTCGATAATGTTTTTCCGAAGTCTTTGAATGTTGGGCGAGTCGGTGTAAATATATTGCCCTTCTGCTACGGGAGTGTGGCAGGAAGCAAAAACCTTGGTAGGTCCGTCCTGCTCAAGCGCTACATCCACACTGCACACGCGACAGGATCCAAACGGTTCAAGGTTGGGGGCGTCACATAAAGTCGGGATAGAATCAGGCCCAAGCACTCGGCGGGCAAAAGAAATCATGGTCTCCCCAGCCGGATTTACTGAAACCGATCAACAGGCGTCCCTTTACTTCGGGTAGAACCGGGTAACTCTTTTCAACAAGGGGCAAGCACTGTTTTCAGGAAATGACTTTCGTCCTGCTTTTCCGGATTCAAATCGTGGTCAGCAAACCACGGCATAGTCGTAAACTCCGACGCTACACATATCAGCTGATGCGTATTGTGGTAATCGTACTTTTTCATTTCGAGCAGACCGTCCCAAAAACGACGTTCCGCCTCTGCAACAACCGGCAACACATACAGAACGCGGTACTGCTTATTTTTATCCAGTCGATCAGGCAGAAGCAAACGAACGGTTGTATCACCAACCTGATGGGGCGAAACCAATCGATGAACTCGAAAGCCATCCGAGTCCACCGTAGCCGATTCATTAGCCCGACTCCAAGATAGAACTGGCAACAGGATTGTGAGAAGAAGAACGGTAATAACTTTCATGCACTGAATTCGAAAGATGGATCAATTGAATCCGGGTTTGCCTAGAATGGCACTCACATAAGCGGTTTTTTGTCAAATATCGAAGCAAGACCGGCTTCGGGGTCATTCCTTGCAATTGTGCATGCCGATGCGGGATTTAAGGTTTGACCCCCTCGAAAGGAAATGGACCGTAGAATCGCATATGGAGGCCTTAAGTGAGTGACATTCGGGATTGCCTAGTTTTTCAAACGGTTCTCTAACACGAGTATAGGCGGACCCTCCTTCACCAGTTTCAGGAACTTCTCCTGATGGTTGGCCATCATGCCAACCGGTGAGTAGCCAGCGCCCAAAACGATATCCTTATCCCCATCACTATCGATGTCTCCAGAGTCCATCGTCAGCCAACGGCCGTTGTAAGTAGCCGGGTGAGTTTTCGGGGCAAAGGCGAGCAAGCCTGTTTGTTCTAAGTATACAAAGTTTTCCGGCTTTTCGGGATAAAAGTCCGGATGAAAAGCTATGGCTGCGATATCGAGGTCGCCATCGAGATCGAAGTCTTCCACTTCGGCCCCATAAACCCCGTACATGGGATAGAAATAGCTCTCTTCGAATTGAAGGTCGCCCTGGTTGAGATAGATGCGGATACCCTGATCACGTTTCAGAGTGTTGTAAGGATCAGAATCACCATTGTCGCCATTGAGAGTCATAAGATCCATGAGCCCATCGTCATTGAAATCTCTTAACTCGAGACCTGTGTATCCAAAAGATGGATGCTGCTCCAAAATTATCTTTTGCAAAAAACCGCCGTCTCCTTGATTCAGAAAAATGCTGACGTTTTCCCGGGCGGCACTCATTAGCACCACGATATCCAACAAGCCATCTTCATTAAAATCATGTACCTCGCTTTTCACGATACCAGGTTCAGCGCTGAGCATCTGAGGCTCGGGAAGAAAACCTCCATGATCTGTATCCCGCTTATAAATCGAAATGTTGCCGGTATAATCACCAAAGCTGCTCACTAGCAGCTCCTCTACCCCATCGTTGTTGAGGTCAGCAAAAGTGAAGTCTGAAGGTCGGTGGAGGCCTTTCAGCAAAATCTTCAATTTGAAATACACTCCCCCAAGTAGTTTTGCATGCTGCAGTTCTCCAAATCCCTCGCCAATGTTGGCTGCAAACAGATCGCCGATATTCAAAAGATAAAGCTCGTCGTTTTTTGCCTCTGCTTCCACCAGAAATACACCGGGCGCAGAATGGCGATCGTGGAACTCCAAATCGCCATCTAACACCGTGAATTGCTCAGCCCGGCTGTCACCAATAAGGAGCAACCCGTTGGTCTCGTCAATATACACCAAAGAAATTATAGCAGCTTCCGCTCGGTATTGAGCGGGTTTGACTGCGAACATGCTTGAATCTTCGACTATGATCGGTTTCGGCAGTTGAGGAATCGACTCCTCAGGAGCATTGGAGATATAGTAGGTTCTCAAGGCCTGCCATTGCTTATCAGAAATCAAGGGTTGGTCGGGCAGCAACTTGGCGGCCCTCACAAATCCCTCACGCGCTTCGATGATCCCCATAGTCCGCTCCGAACTGCCTTCAAGGTAGCTGTAGTCTACCACCCCGAGAAAGAACCCCATGTAGGTCAGTAAAAACTCCCAGCTCTGTTTGGGTAATAGATCCGGCTCGGTGAATTGATGACAAGTGGTGCAATATTGTTGGGCGAGAAGGTGGCCGTCAGGCTTTTCCATACGCACTTCCTTATCAACCTGACCTGAACAACTTGAGGCGGCTAGAATTAGGCTTAATAAACCAATGATCCGAAGAAACAAATTCCTCTTTTCACTAATGAAGGGACCGAAAATCATATTTGTTTTTAGTGGCTTCAAAAATAATCGCTAAGATAGATTGCCCAAGGAGTTTTAGGAAGCAGTCGCCAAAGGCCTTACCTCTTTTTCAATTGCAGCTCCCAATTCTTCACGCGCCCTACGCAAGTCATATTCCTTCTGTAAGCCCAGCCAGAATTCTGCGCTCGTCCCAAAGTAACGAGATAAACGTAACGCCGTATCCGGAGTAATTGCCCTGGCTCCTTTGATGATAGCGGTGATACGGCTGTGTGGAATTCCAGTGTCCGTGGCCAATCGATACTGAGTAATATTCAATTCATCGAGAAACTCCTGTCTAAGAATGGTTCCCGGATGTGGAAATTTTAGTTTAGTAGTGCTCATAACAAATGGTTCCTATCTGTGCTTAATGGTAATCTGTAATTTCGACTTCATAGACGTCGCCGTTTTCCCATCGGAAACAGATGCGCCATTGCTGGTTAATTCGAATACTAAATTGACCTCTTCGATTTCCAGAAAGAGCTTCCAGCCTATTTGATGGAGGAATTCGAAGATCATTGAGGTCATTGGACTGGCTGAGCATCGCAAGCTTGTTCAATGCTCGTTGTTGAATAGTTCCGGGTAGTTTTCGAGATCGCTGCTGATTCCATATTTTTTCTGTTTCATTATCGGCGAAACTCTTAATCACACCTTTAGACTCACACTATTTACGCATGGCGTCAATAAATATTTACGCATCACGTTCATACCCCAAATGGTTCTTAGAATTGATTTGCCCATAGCGTTTTCAAAAGGCGACGGTTGGGGACACATTACCTCAGGTAGCCCCATAGCCGTAAATCAGTATATTTTCTTCTCCACCATGATCGGAACAACTTACGTGGTTGATTCTCTTGTGCCGAATTTTGATGAGTCGGCTTTAGTTTCGATAAACGATTTAGGACCCGCGGGAGAAACGTGGAGTTTGAGTACGCTCAGCTACTCAAATGGAAAAATGTTTCACCGCGGTCTTAAGCACATTGTTTGCATCGGCCATTCCGCTCAATAACTCATTGCGCGCGGGGTGGCGGGCGGTCTTGAATCACTTTCCATGTGCGTCTTGAAAAAGGCTTTCGCGCCTTCGACCAATTCCGTCGGGTCTTCCTGAAACGCCTTACTGTCAGTTTCGATGGCAATGACGCCTTTCCAGGCCGTCCTTTTCATTTCATCAAACAGAGCAATGAATCCAGCGTCTCCTTCACCAATCAGGGTGTCGACCGGAACGGGTTTTCCGTCCTTTTGCTCAACTTTCTTATCCTTGAAATGCATATCGCTAACCCGGCCATTGTATCCTTTGTAGGTCTCCAAAGGATCGTGTCCCGCGGCGACTACCCAACCAATGTCCATGCACACGCCGATGCGAGGATCGCGAGCTGCAAGGACTTCCTTCACCGTGGCAGGGTTTCCATAGACGGTACCGGTGCCATGATTGTGAATCGCAAGCTTGATGTCGTACTCTTTCACCAATTCTTCCAGATTGTCCCACTCGGCCATATTCTTCGGTTCGACCACAACAACCTCCATGCCAAACAGCTTGGCCACTTCGAACAGCTTACGGTTCTCTTCCTTGTCCATGGAAGTTCTGCTAACACCGATTGAATAGGCAACCACACCATTCTGCTCCAGAAACGCTTTCTTGCGTAGGTTCTCCTCTTCGGGAGCAGCCGGATCGATATGCCCACGAAAGAACTCAACATATTTGATCCCGCTCTTGGCAGCGAAGAGCACCGTCTCCTCGAAACTCATATTGCGACAAGTCCAAGACTGAAGCCCAAGCTCCACTTGAGCATTATCAGTCTTTTCAGAAGAACAGGCTACGAACAGAAAGGATATCAAAGATAGGAATAGAATTTTTTTCATAGTATTTCTGTAAGGCTACTGATTGAACGCGGCCAAACTTCAGGAGACAATAACGAAAAAAGGGACGGCCCCTTTATTTTCCTCGGCAGCAAAAAATGGGTCAGGAGTTAATCTTTGTACTCAATTTCTTGTAGTGCCTTTTTGCTGAGCCTCTCTCGCCCGAAAACATGCCGGCAACGTTGCGGCTCACAGCCGATGCCGCTCCCATGTTGAGCCGGGCGCTTATCCAACCATTGGCGCAGAGAAGGCGCTTCTTGAGCAATCCGGCTATGGCCACCTTCCAATCAGCGGACTTCAGATCGGACTCCACCTCCGCCGCTCCTTTTCCCAGAATCCGCAGGCACTCTTCCAACTGCTCCTCCCACAGAAGTTCCCTCACCTCGGCGTAGTCTTTTTCGCCAAGGAAAATATCTGCCTTCCTTCGCTTCTCGGCCTCCACGACCGTCCGCTTAAATTCTTTCGTTCCTAAAGCCCAGCCACGGCTCATCAAGTCGAACTTCAAGTCCTTGCGAGCCCCTTCGTCCGAGCTCAGCCAGTCCAGGTACTCTTCGTACTTGCTGCGACCGTACACCGTGTCCGTCAGCCCTCCTGCACCATCCAGAGCCATAGATACGTCCAGGAAAGCAGGACGGCTCCGAGGCCGACGGAGATACCAATAGCTGCTGAATGGGTAATCCTTCAATCCACGAACATCGCACAACCCGGCTCTGACCGGATTGAGGTGAATATAAGCACACAGTCCACTCAGATGATTCTCTTCAAGTAATATACTCTTAAAGCGGCCTTGGAAGAGAGCTCCGCGCTCCTTTCGGAAACGGTTGAAACGGGTCGCAAACACCCCCTGAAGCCATTTCATACCTGCGCTCAGGTTTGGTTCCGGCGTCTCCAGCGCCAAGTGGTAATGATTACCCATGATGCAAAAGGCATGCAAAATCCAACCCGCGCTCTCGCACGCCTCGAAGAGGCACTTTCGGAAAGAGCGCCTGGCTCCCTCCTCTTCAAAAATATAACTGCGGTAGTTGCCGCGGTTCAGTACATGGTAGACCGCACCGGGATACTCGAAACGAAGGGACCTGGGCATAACGTCAGGATTGCAGTGCCAGAGATACAATTAGTCAATAATTAACTCCTGACCCCTGCTTTAGATGTGACCCCTGCTTTAGATGGTCTTTATGATGGGTCATTGACTCTCGGGATAAATGGTGGAAAATGATTGGTCTTAATTCCGATATAAATGCCGAATTCTAGTGATATGATTACCTTGGAGTATTTTGCTTCAAAGTATGTGTGGTGGAAAACTTCAGAAAAGGCATGTCGAAATCCCTATCGTGTAATAGCTCAGGTGATGGAACTGGGCGATTATGACGATCTTCTAAAATTAATGCGTGAATTTCCCATTCGAGATTTGATCGATATTCTGGCGAACGCAGAAGCAGGCCTATTTTCTCCTAAATCATGGACTTACTGGCACTACAAACTGGGTTTATCCGAAGTAGGTCAGGTTCCATCGTTGCCCAAACGAAAAGTAGGGTGATGGGCAGGTTTGACCCGATACTATCGATCCTGCCTGAGGTTCAATTGGCATTGTTTCCCGAACTAAAACCCACAGTCGAACTGGGCTTTGTCCTGTATGGTGGAACGGCTATTGCTTTGAGGTTAGGGCATCGCCAATCAGTGGATTTTGATTTTTTTACCGACCGAGAGTTGGACAAGTCACAACTTACAAAGACCTTAGCATTTTTGGCTGAAGCCTCTGTTATTCAGGAAAGTCCAAACGGATTAACCTTCTTAGTTGTTAGGGGGGGCGGCAAGGAAGTGAAGTTATCCTTTTTTGGTACCATTGATACTGGAAGAGTAGGTGATCCTGAGCTTACAAATGACGGCTGTCTGTGTGTGGCTTCTTTGGATGATCTTCTCGCAACTAAATTGAAAGTTGTGATGCAGCGGATAGAGAGCAAGGATTACCTGGACCTTGCCGCCTTAATCCAATCTGGCTTAAAATTGGAAAAAGGATTGGCAGCCTCAAAGGCCTTGTATGGAACCCTCTTTCAGCCGAGTGAATGTTTGAAAGCATTGGTCTATTTTGAAGGGGGTGACCTGTCCGAATTGAGTCAGATTTCCAGGAAAACACTTGTTGATGCGGTCACAAGTGTAGGTGATTTGGCGGAGTTGGAGATCCTTTCCAATAACCTGGGTCTCCAGCATTGATAGGATCGCGGTTGTATTAAGGCAGGGCAAACAGGGTCCAGGAATCATTCAATCCTGACCCGAATGCCCCCACATTTCTACACCTCAGCCTGGTGAAGCTGAAAGAAGCCTACCGCTCTTTCAAAGTGAGCAAGTCCCGTTCTTGCAGAAACCCTCTAATTGCTACATGTCAAAGCCTATCATGAACGCTATCGAAATTATCGAAGAGATCAGCCGACTGCCCGTAGAGGAGAAAGGAAAGGTTATTGAGTTTATCCGCCAGTTACCCAATGAGGAGACTATCGCGGCCATCAATGAGCCTAGCAAAGGACTGCCACGCTACCGGACGATGGAAGAGGTAAAAGGCGCAATCAAGGATCTCGTTAACGATGCTTGAAGTTGTATTCAAGAATCGTTTCAAGAAGGATCTGAAAAGCTGAAATCCTCAAACCGTGATGAGGACATGCTTTTGATGGTGATTGAACTCTTGGCGAACAAAGAGCCGCTGCCCGAACGTTATCGTGATCATCTATTGATAGGTGACTACAAGGATCACCGTGAATGTCACATTACACCCGATTGGCTGCTGATCTACCTGACAACAGAAACGGAGTTGGTCTTGGTCAGAACAGGTTGTCACAGCGATCTGTTTGGCTGATTTGTAACCTCAAACAATGTTCCAGCGCTCCGCGTTGACCAATATGGTTGAAGCTCCCGGCAAGTTATAGGTGCTTACTGGATTAAGAGACTGCATAAGCTCCTCAGTAGACGGCCCTTTCTTTCCTTCAATCACCATTGCCCCCGACAATGCT
>JAPUIL010000482.1 GCA_027297085.1 Verrucomicrobiota bacterium
AGCATCGGTGCCAAAACCTGCTTTGCCTATGATCCATCAAACGGAAAGGAAATCTGGTTCGTAGAGTTTCCCAGCCATTCCGCTGCAGCCAGGCCCTTTTTCGACGGTGAAAAAGTGTATATCTCCACCGGGTACGGTAAGACTGACCTATTCGCAATCAGGCCCGATGGTCACGGGAATGTGACAGACTCCAAAATCGAGTGGATCTATAAGAAAAACGTTCCCCGGCGCAGCTCCTTCCTGGTCCTCGACAAGCGGATATACATGGTGGACGACGGCGGAGTTGTCACCTGCCTGAATTCCGGGAACGGCGAAATGATCTGGCGCGAGAAACTTGGCGGAAATCATTCAGCATCCCTTATTCATACCAACGGTCTCATCTACAGCTTTAATGAATTCGGCGACAGCCGACAATTCAAAGCAGCAGACACATTCACCATTGTACGCGAAAACAAATTGGACGTCGGCATGCTCGCCTCTCCTGCCGTAAAAGAAAACTCCCTTATCCTCCGAACAAAAACCCATCTCTACCGCATTGATCCTTAACTCTGTAGGCATCTGTCAAGACATGACTTTTTTCCGAATTAATCGGTATCCCAGTTAATGACCGTTGATGGTATTGACAATGGAACCTTCCACACCTGAACGCTCGTCAGGCTTCCACAGACTACCAAGGATCATCGCGATACAACTGGCTGGAGTGCCATACAGCGTGGCGTCCAATTGAGTCTGATACACATAGCAAAAGAACCAGGTCAGAGCTCCGACGATTATGGCTGACCACGCTCCAAATACGGAAGCTTTTTTCCAGAAAAGGCCAAACGTCAAAGGAGCGAAAATACACACTAATACGAGACTTAAAGAGGCTACTACCAGGGCAACAATATCAGCATCGATCAAGGCAAAGTAGCAGGATACACCGGCAACGATGATGACACTGAGACGTGTCGAAAGGAGCAAGCGTTTGTCTGAAATATTTGGCAGGTAGGGTTTGATGAGATTTTCTCCTATAACAGTGGCGGGCGCAAGCATGGCTCCACTTGAAGTACTCAAAATGGCAGAAATCAAAGCGCCATAAAATAATATTTGAACCGGTAGACTGGTGTATAATGAAACCATGGCTGGGATAATATTCTGACCATGATCTTCACCCATCAGCTCAGGGTGCAAAGTAGCGGCGCCCAATGCTATAACGAGAGGGATGCTTGGCAGGATTACCAGAAGAACAGCAGCTAAATAAAGGCCGTTGACAGCAGCCTTCTCTGATTTTGCTGAAAATACCCTCTGATAGATCTCTTGTGCAGGTATGGCACCTATACCATATGCCAAAAGTATGGCCAGGTATTCTGACCATTCGGCGAGTCCACCAGTTGGTATTATGCTGAAGAATTCTTTTGGTTTGCCGGCAAAGAGAGGAGCAATTCCTCCTGTTTGACCAAGGACAATGAAAAGTAAAAGAAGTAGGCCGATTACGATCATTATACTTTGCAGCATGTCGGTATAGGACACAGCCCACATCCCCCCGATGTAAGTATAGATGACGACAATCGCAGCTCCCACAAGGACTCCAGTTTCGAGAGAGATACCCATTACACCTCCAAATAAATAGGCCAAGGCCACAAATTGAGCTGCAATCCAATGGGGATAGGAAAGGACCATGATGATGGAAATGGTTAGATCCAATTTCTTGTTATACCTTATCTTGAAAAAATCACCGATGGTAACTATGTTCAACGCATACAGTTTTTTGGCATAGAAGTAACCGACAAGCACCAGGCAAGTTACAGGTGCAATAACAAGAGTAACGAAGGACGAAAAGCCGTTTTCTACAAATCGACCCGGACCGCCCATAATTGTACTGGACCCAAACCAGGTGGCGAAAAGGGTAACCCCCACAAAGGAAGTCGATAGACTCTTTCCCGCCAGCGTAAAGTCGGTCGTGGTTTTAATTCGTTTGGAAGCCCAAAACCCAATTGCAAGGGTGACGGCAATGTAGAGGGGTATAAAAACTACAAGCATAGAATGGAATAGTGATTGGGGTGAATCAGCAGGTTAAAACCATCCAATATTCTCGATCTAAAAATCACAATCAAATTTGAACATGATTATTTTTTCCCAAGTTTGTTTACCTCCCCAGCAGATCGTAAGTGAGCATGACTAAGGAAAATAAATAAATTCTTTCATGATGAAGCAAAGGATAAGATTGCTCGGGATAGCGTTGATGTTTTGTAAATGCAGATATCCTTACCTATTCTAGATAGGTAATTCGCCAATGTTTTCGCGAACGTGGTATACGGCTAAAAAGTACTTTGCCGAAAGTGGGTCGTTCAGCGGAAACGAACCCGAGACAATCCGCGGTTTCGGTTCGCTCGTCAGCACCACGGGATGCCTTTGTTTCAACTCCTCAGAGAAATCGAAAATACGCGGCGTCTTTGTTTTTTGTATCTGCGACTGGGTAAGCACTTGAAAACAGCCCATCGAACCCGCGGCCATGTGTTGTCCCAATTCATGCGCCAAGCGCCCCATCGTAAACCGGGGGTTTAACTCGACTATCGTTTTAAGCCTCAATTTTCCCGACAAGTCACGATAGACAAAGGCATCTACCCCCAGGGGTCCATTAAAGCCCGGGACATCCAGGGCCGACTTCAGTCGTGGCCCCACCGTTTCCTCATACCAACGATACACCCGTGGTTGCCGATTAATCCGCGCCATCAGAAACCGAGTCACCTCCGGATCGATACCTTTACAGAAACCATTCACCACTATCCCCCGAAACTGCCCTCGCTTGTTGTTAATCAGTCGCGTAAAGGCCAACGGCTTCATGCTTGCGCCGCGTTTCTCGAACTGAACGGAGAAATCGTAGACGCGTTCCAGCCACGGCTCGACTATGACTACCTCCTGCTCCTTCCAAACGCCAGTCAACCAGGCGCGGATCACTGGCGTCCATTCATCGTCGGCAAGCATACAGCGATTACCGTGGGCAGCCGTCCCAAACGGCGCTTTACAAACAATATTGCGGTAGCCCAGCGAAGCAAAGTGTTCACGAAGCGCGATGACCTCATCCAGGTCTTTGCCTACTTTCCCATAGATTTCGGCCGGCGCAGTCCAGTTCTCTTCAGCCCCTTCGGTAGCCAATTCTCTACCCCACTCCGAGCTCCAGGATTTGGAGTAGAGATTTCGAAGCCCTTTATTCCAAAGCGTATCCACATCTACCTTACGGGTTAAAGATCCAAACATATTCCGGAAAAAGGAAACACTGTCTGGAGCCCACGCCCACGGACGTAAGTCGCCGATCTTTCGGGAAATAGCAGGAGCTTCCCATCCCTTTGTACTCGCTTCACAAGTCAGAATCTCAGGCAAGGGAAGTCCGTAACTCTGGATCTGTTTTAAAAATTCTTGGGACGGTCGATCCGGCATGATCAGAAGGTCATCGCGACGAGCAAGAAAGGCCGCAAGAAAAGCCAGATCGTTTTGCAAGACCGACGATTCCGGCTCGAACCCTTGGTCGGAGTTTTGAGCAGCGAATCGTTCCGCCTCGGGGTTAAACCACAGTACCGAAGGGGTCCGTCCTCGTGATTGATGAAACACTTGCAGATTGCTGATAAACGACTCATCGAAACCCGCCTCGCTTCGCCCTTCGCTGTTGAAGTGGTTTCCCTTGGCCCGTGAAGGAGAGAGCGGGAAGACCAGACATTCCCGAAAGGCCTCCCAATCGGATTTCTCCGATGCCTTCCAGCGGCGAAACCATTTTAGGCCGAAACCCACATGACCAATCTCGTCGCGGTAAATTTTGTCGAGAATGCCGGCCGTCGCATCGTCACCCACGGCTTCGAATAGTTTCCCATACTCTCGCGAATAATCGAGATTGGCCTGCTCGAAGGTCAGGGAAAGTCGAGTCACGTAATCGAGCGGATCTTCCATCGATGAAACGCTTTTCCAGAAATAATCGCTCAATGGCAGTTCTCCAAAATCGACTCCGCATTGCTTCATTCTATGAATGTAGAGCTTCGTATGGATTTGCTCTTCTTTTAACGTTTCCAACACCCCCTGCCGAAAACTGGCAGGCGCCTCCGGAAACTTGAGCAACGCGAGAGCCATCAGCTCCGTCGCCAGCAACTCATGGTTCCCAAAAAAATGAAGCAGCCGCCCACGTTCCTTTTCATCGATCAGCTTGGCGTTACTGGGATGATTGACCC
>JAPUIL010000483.1 GCA_027297085.1 Verrucomicrobiota bacterium
GCGGGACTAATATGTGTTGGACTCGGTCTGGTGTTAATATTCCTCCAGTCAGCAATCCGGCTCGTTTGTTTGAAGCTCTCTTTGTAAATGCAGACAAAGCCAGTTTAGAAAAAGAGCGGACCCGGCTGTTTCATCGCTCCAGTGTACTCGACGCGCTTCGAGAGTCTGCCAATACGCTGGGTGGAAAACTAAATGCGTCTGACCGTGAAAAGCTTGATCAGTATCTGACCTCGGTCCGTGAAGTGGAGCAGCGGCTGCAGATGTCGAAGGAATGGATCGACCGACCTAAACCGAAGTCACCGATCGATCCTGTTTTGGATGAAAATCGGATGCAGATCGAGGAAATGCCGCTCATTTACGACTTGTTGGTGTTGGCCTTGCAGACAGACTCGACACGAGTGGCGACCTTTGAAATTCCCCTGGCATTTCGTACGACTGATCTGGAGGTAGGTTCCTATCATGGCCTATCGCATCACGGAAAAGCTGAAGGGCGTTTAGAGGAGCTCCAGATCGTTGAAACTTATTTGATGAAGCAGTTCGGCCTGTTTATGGATCGGCTAAAAGAAGCGCAGGTATTTGATGATACCTTGATTGTACTTGGAAGCGGTATGGGAAATGCTCATACACATAGCAATAAGGATGTGCCGGTACTATTGGCCGGCGGTGGAATCAACCATCAAGGTCATCTGGTGTGCCCGGAAGAGAAAAACAAACGCGTGCCGTTGAGTAATCTTTGGCTTTCTTCCTTGCAGTGGTTTGGTCTCGAAGTTGAAAGCTTCGGAAGAAGTTCCGGAACCTTTTCACCCATGGAAATTGGGTGAGGAGGCAGGCAACAGGAAATAGGAAGCAGATAAATGGCGGTCCAATCGGTGAATGAACTCACAGTTTACAAGAAGGCGTACACCGTGGCGATGGAGGTCTTCGAAATATCGAAGAAGTTTCCACCCGAAGAGCGTTACGCCCTCACCGGTCAGATTCGCAGATCGTCACGGTCGGAATGTCTGAACTTGAGAGAAGCCTGGGCGAAACGCCGATACGAGAATCATTTCATTTCGAAACTCACTGTTTGCGACGGTGAGTGCAACGAAACCGACAGCTCTCTCGATTTCGCTAAAGACTGCGGTTATATCAGCGCAGAAAAACATTCCGAACTCGTTGCTCTGATCGCGGAAGTCGGAAAGATGCTCGGTTCCATGCTCCGAACCCCAGAAAAATTCCATCCGCAAGGCTAACCATTTTCCTTATATATCCATGACCACGACCAACGCCAATCGCCTATCAGGCATCACCCATCGCCTGCCCACGGCCTCCCACCTTTTACTTCCTGTCCTCTGTCTCCTGTCTTCTGTTTCCTTTCTCCTTGCTTCTCCTCGAGTTGAGTTCCTGAAAGAGTATTGTTTCCAGTGTCACGGACCGGATAAGCAGAAAGCGGATCGTCGGTTTGATGGACTGACCGATTCGGTTACTGATAGTAAGCAGATCGAGCTTTGGCAGGAGATTCTCGATATGCTTAATCTGGAGGACATGCCTCCGGAAGATGAACCACAACCAACGGAGGATGAGCGTGCGGCCATGATTGCATCGACCACCGAGTTTGTAACCCGGGCAATTGCCGAGTTGTCCGACACGGGAGGTCATAGTGTCTTACGTCGATTGAACGCCTGGGAATATCAGCAGACGATTGGAGACCTTCTCGGGCTAAACACTTCCGCCTGGAATCCGGCTGCCGATTTCCCCGCCGAAGTAGTTGTGGACGGATTTGATAACAACGGCGCTGAATTGGTGACTTCGGGCATGTTGCTGGACAAATATTTTGCAGCTGCGGAGGAGGCCATTCGCCGGGCCTCTCAGTTTGGTGAAAAACCTGAGGCGAAACGTTGGGTACAAAAGTCTCCTTTTTATTTCGACGGGAAAAAGGGTGCTGATTTACCAAAGCTTTTTAGGGTGGACCGTTTCCGTTTTATACCTGAGACGCCTTATACGGATCTCTATGGCCGGCACTATCGGGGTGGGCATATCGGGTTTCTGCCTTTAGCTAGAGGGGGACTTCAAGAAAGTGGCATGTATACCGTTCGCGTGAAAGCTGCGGCAGTAGATCGCTTTCATCCTTATGGCGATGTGATTGATGATTTTCGGAACGGAGATCCGCTGGTGCTCGAATTGGTTGCGGTTGACCGAAAGGGCAGTGCTCAAAGCACGGGCAATGTTTCGATAGAGCGCTCACTCGCCAGAGTCGAACTTACCAGCGAAAATCCAGAGTGGTTCGAATGGAACGTCTATATGGAAGAAGGGTTTGAGCCGGAGGTCCGCTTTCGTAATGGCACCATAAAGACCAAGCGACTGGTTCGTATTGTGTCCCAAGGGGCTAGTGATAGAGAGGAAGTAAAGGAGTTCGCTGAATTGGAGCCCGGATATGAAAAGTCTCATGGTCTGCTCAAAGTTTACGAAGGCCCCAAGCTGCGTGTTTGGGAAGTTCAGGTGGAAGGTCCTCATGTAGAGGAATGGCCTGCTACAGGACATCAGGTGCTTTACGGAGGTCTACAAAAGAAGCAACTGAATCGAAAATCGATACTCAATCGACTTCGGGCGTTTGCGGAGACAGCCTTTCGCAGGCCGTTGGAGGACGGCGAGCTTGGGCCGGTTGAATCCATGATTGTGGAGAAACTGGATGATGAAATGGATCCACTCGAAGCGCTTCAGTTGGGATTCCAAACCATCCTTTGTTCTCCCGGATTTATTTACCTCTCTGAAGGGGAAGGGGAGCTTAGCGATTATGCTCTGGCATCACGATTGTCCTATTTCCTCTGGTCATCCATGCCGGATGAGGTACTCTTGGCTCAGGCCAAAAATGGGGAGCTGGGCGACCCGGCGGTTCTAGGACAACAGGCCTCCCGTATGTTGGAAGATTCCAAGTCGCATCGATTTGTATCCAACTTTATAAGACGGTGGCTTGAAGTAGACAATATCGGGGTAATGCCGGTGTCCGAAGATTTCAGGACGTATTATCGGGATAATATCGAAACTGCAATGCTGGGTGAGACGGAGGCCTTCTTTCGTCATATTCTCGTGGAAAATCTGAGCCCTGGAGAATTTTTATCTGCCGGCTATTCGTTTCTCAATCGTGAGCTTGCGTTGCATTACGGCATAGAAGGGATCGAGGGCCATGAACTAAAGAAGGTTTCGCTGAAAGGTACGCCGAGAGGAGGACTGACCGGGCAGGCGCTGTTTCTGACAGCTTCGGCCAACGGTGTGGACACGTCGCCCGTAGTGCGTGGTATCTATGTGCTGGAGAAACTGCTGGGTTACACGCCACCTCCACCGCCACCAGATGTCCCTGTAATCGAATCCGATATCAATGGTGCCGAAACGATTCGTGAACAATTGGCCAAGCATCGTGACGTTCCGACCTGCGCTGAATGTCATCGGAAAATCGATCCACTCGGGTTTGCCCTGGAGAATTTTGATGCCACGGGCATGTGGCGCACAGATTACGGTAAGAAGGAATTGAGGATCGATGCTACAGGAACTCTGCCCAACGGGGATTCTTTTAAAAGTGTTCCCGAATTTCGAAATCTAATGATTCAACGGGAAGATCAATTCACTCGCTGTCTGACTGAGAAGTTGATGACTTACGCCCTTGGGCGCGATTTGGAGTTGGGTGACCGGGCCGTGATTGATAGGATTCTCACAGGCTTGAATGAAGGCCAAGGCGGTCTTCAGGATCTTGTCCAGGCCGTGGTGCTCAGCGAGTCGTTTTTGACGAACTGAGGTTTTACTGCCTTCGGCGCGATTCCTACTGCTGCGCCCCCTGCGCTTCGGTCTTGCGTTTGACGTTATGCATTCCCGGTTTTGTCGAAACTACTCGGGTTGGTATGCCGGTGTATTCATCACCTGCGGGAATCTGGCTTTTTAAGTCCTCGAGAACTGCACTAAGCATTTTGTAAGAAGCTTTGGCCTTCTTGCCCGCGGTCTTGATCCTGATGGGGTTGGCGTGAGCCGGGTCCTTGATGTAATCGTAGAAGTATCCGCCCTCGTACAGCTTGAACCGGGTGTCCCTGGCAAAGTGCGACATGTCGCCACGATTCGAGCCGTAGTACCCCACATAAGCCCAGGGATGGGGCTTGTAATCACTGTCACCCGTCAACCGGCCAGCGAAGCTGTGCCCGTCGTATGGCAAATCCTTGGCCAGTTCCTTGCCGACTAGATCGGCAAAGGTCGGTAGGAAATCGGTCAAGTCCACCGGGTCGTCCAGAACCACACCGCTCACACCGCCCGCCGGGTAACTTACGATCAGCGGTACACGCATGCCCATCTCTACAAAATTGCTGCCTTTGCCGCCGGGCCAGTCGTGTTCACCGAGCTTGCCACCGCGGATGATGCGGTCCGTGCCGTTGTCACCGATGAACAGGATGACGGTGTTGTCACGGATGCCCAACGCATCGAGGTGGGCGACGATGCGCCCGACGATCTTGTCAGTGTACGCCACCATGGCCGCCATGCGGTAGAGCACGGGCGACTTCTTTGTCATGCCAGCCGGCGCATCGGGCGTCAGCTCGAACGGGCTGTGGGTCAGCATCATCGGGTAGTAACAGAAGAAGGGTTCGTCCTTGTGCCGCGTGATAAAATCGAGCATGAAGCTGCTCACGACGTCGGGGCCATATTCGCCCTTCTTGCCGGGCAGTACTTTGCCGTTCTGTATAAGCTCGCCGACATTGTTGTAGCGGGCGGATTTTCTCTCCAGCCACCACAGGCAGTACTCATCGAACCCGAAGTGATCGATCAGCTTCCTGTCTTTCCCTAGCTGCCATTTGCCAGTGATGCACGTGGCGTATCCCGCCTTGCGCATCACATTACCGAAGGTGGTTTCACGCGGGTCCAGAGTCCCAAATACGGCGTAGTTACGAAAGTTATACCGGCCGGTCATGATTTTTACCCTCGTGGGTGTGCACAGCGGTTGGGCAACGCAGTTGGTAAAGCGCAAGCCTTCAGCGGCTAGCTTGTCCAGTACCGGGGTCTTGTATGGCGTGCCCCCGTTTGCGCTGACCGTCTCAAAGCCCAGATCATCGGCCATTATCATGATGATGTTAGGTTGCTCGGGTGCAGCGTAGGCCGTATTCACAGCCTGCATACACAGGGCCAACAGTAGTTTACCTAGCAGGTTCGATCGTTGCATCTGGTTTTTATATTAGTTGTTTGCAGCGTCAGTTCACTGTAGTCGTTTTTCTTTGACTTTATATGTTTCCTGCAACGTCTTCATCTCATCACGGATTATTCATTGTTCCTTTTCAGCCGTTGCCATGTTCTTTTTCGCTTCATCCACTAGTGGGACGATCAACTTCACATTCTTTTGCGCTTCGGTCAACAATTTCGGAGCCTGGGCCAATACCAGACGCGAATCTTCCATCTCTTTGCTTGATGCGGACCTTGGGAGCCTTTCTATCTGGCTTTTCGCATTTGACCCATTCAGTAGTCTTTGCCAAGCCGACTGGGTTCAAGCGAATCCACCCATTGACGGAGTTCGGCTTTCATGGAACTGACGATTTTTGGATGTTGTTTCGAAATATCGGTCGTTTCACCCGGATCTGTGGTGAGGTCATATAGCTCGAAGATCTTCCCTTTGAAGTCCACCACGCCGACGCGGCTTTTCCCTTTTGTCTGTTCGCTGGCGATCAGTTTGTAGCGTTCGCCGGAAAGCGCTACTGCGTCGCGGAAATAAAAGCCGATGGGTTGACCGCGCTCCTTCTGTTCGCCTTTCAGGATCGGCATGATGTTGATG
>JAPUIL010000484.1 GCA_027297085.1 Verrucomicrobiota bacterium
AGGTAACCCGAAACTTGTTCTTTTGCCATTTGAAGGCCGTGACCGGAAAATAGCTGAGAAAAAATATCGCGGCGTAGGAGTTACCTACACTGCATTTATGACTTTTACCGAAGGCTACTTGCCCTTTACCGCGGATCAGTACTACGAGGTGGTTAAGCGTGAGAAAGGAATGCTTCTCATCGACTACAGCCTGAAAGGATTCCGCAAGGTCATTGAAGTCCCGGAATCAGAGTTCATCGTCAAGTCCGCGTTTGAATTCAACCTTGAACAATCGCTTGAGGAATTACGCCAATCCTATAAAACGTTTGAAGTCACCGAGTCGCACCCAAGCTCTTGGAATCAGGCGAATACTACTGCCGTGCCGGGAACTCTTACCGAAAGCCCCACCCACATAGCTCTGGTCCGCAACCAAGTCCTGGCAAATAATTTTCAATCCATTCGCACCGCTCCTGCCAGCCAGTTGAGTGGAGTTCTATCAGAAGTCTGGGTGGACAAACATAGGCTGCTTGTAGTGCCGATTCAATTCACTCATGAGTCGGATTTGGGAATCCATTATTTTGTAAAGATGAAAGGCTATAGCCGCCCAGTTCTACTAAAGAACTTTAAGGTTCCCGAGGGAATGGATGGCTACAGCAAAGTTGTCAGGATCGCAACGAAATCAGGTCAAGATGAACGGTATTTAGAAGTGACCGAATCGCTGAACATCGAATTCTATCCTAATTTTCATTTTTTATCTCCTGGCGACATGATTGCCACCAGGGAAACGTACTCAGGTCACCAATTAATTGCTTCAGATGGAGCGTACGCTATTTCGGAAGACGACATAGAATTGTTCACGCCCAAAGCCTTCCTCCAAACCTGGGCCTCGCGAACGGTTAAAAACAATCTGAACCCCGATGACAAGCTCTTCAGAGAATTACTCGAATTTAAGATTCCTCCAGTAACAGGAACGGCTAGCGAGTGGCGGTCATTACAGATGCTCCAAACTTTAGCCAAACTCAACAGCCAGATTCGAACATCCGAGAAAGCTAGTGTTCGGTATCTGACTAGAGCTCTAGAAAAGCTGGAATCCGGTGCGGACTATTTGGGGCTCACATTACACACGAATCCTAAGAACACTTTACACCCTTCGCTGAACCAGAGCTTTTTCAGCTATTGGAAAACCGCGTTTACATTGATCAACAGCCAAGCTGCACGCGAACGGGATCAGGATACTCTGAGACGTCAGATTTTGCGCTCAAAGGTGATGATCAGTGAAACACAACATCAGCCACTGATCGATTTTTTATCCGCACAGATTTATACCTATTCCAACTATCTGCCAGCGCCATTAAACCGTATAAACCAACTGGAAACGGATCAGCCACTCGGAGCCAGTGAACTCATGGTGTTCAACTTTCCACTGGATCAGTCTTTTAAATTGAATCCGGTAACTCTGGAATCCCTGGAACTGCAAAATTCTGGCAGCACCCTGGAATCCTTTTTTTTGATTAACGAAAAGTATAATCCATCCTGGCTGCTCGACATCGACGCTCTCCAATATTGGCAAGCAATGATCTACGCCAAAATGGAAGAAGTGTACGACCCGGCCTTCTGGATAGCTCGCAATGAAAAGGAAACAGCCGAAAAACAGAAACGGTTAGAAATTGCCCGCCAACGCCTGCTAGAAGCCAAAACCGCCGCACAGGAACCACCCGGTCTAATGAATGATCCTGAAGCTCCTTGGATAGCCTCAGGTATTTGGCTGGTTGTTATCCTAATGACCAACACCGGATTTCTCGCCCTGTCCAAGGCGATGCCTCTCCGCCAATCCTGATTGATGAGTAAAACCAACAACAGTTTAAGCCAGTGCATCCTGCCATCGGAACTTACTCCGAAACAGGTTGAAGCTTTGCCTTTTGTTCCGGAAACACTCACCAGCTTTGACGAGAAGGACAAATTACCTCCGACCGCACGTGCCCAATGGACCTATGTGCAACTCAATCCCCCGGAATTTCTGAACAGATTCACGGCAGAACTGGGTCTGCTTAATGTGAAAGTTGCCATTTGTTTCATCAACAAAGAATTCTACGAGGACAAGGAGAAGGATTTAAAGTCGCCTATCACTGTTAACTTGATCGTAAGCGAGGAACAATTTGATCAACTAAGTTCTCACCTGGATGAGAAAGGTCTCTCCTACCAGGTCATGGAGGAGAAAAAGGGCTTTGCCCTCCCCTATTTGGGTAGCATCCAGAAAGCCATAGATGCGCTATCACTGGAAAAAATTGTTAACTACATATTTATCAAAAACTCAATCAGCCGGGAATCCTACTTCACTTGGGTAAGCGTACCAAAATCCTATCTGGAAAGGAAACCCCCTGCGACCAAGAAACCACCCTCTCCCAAGAAGGTGGCAGAAGAGAATACGGTCAAAGAAGATCCGGTTTCCGAAGAAGATAAAGCTGAAGAACCTAAGGCATATACCAAGCCCCCCTTGCCAAGCCAGTCCCGCAAGAAGCAAGCGGCCAAAGAAGATTTCAATTATGTTATCTATGATGATACAAGCGAGACGGTTCCTCCTTTGATTCCCGAAGCGGTTGAGCAAAAACCTCAATCCGTCATTGTAGCAGCGAAGCCAAAGCGAGAAAAAGAACCCGTTCTGGCGATGCTCCTCGCGCGTTTAAAAAATAAAAAGGCTAAAGAAAAACCACAAAAATCAGTGGCTGTCCCGAATCCAACCGCCAAATCAGACAGCTTCCTATTTCTCTTTCTCAGCCTCTTTAATTTCTATTGTTGTATCTTGCTGTTGAACTTCCTCGGACAGGTATTGGAGGTCATCGGTTCGATGATGGTCGAGGCAGTCACCTTCTCGGCCCTGATGGCTTTGCTCCTGGTAATATTTGTTATTCGCCCATCATTCAAACATGCGGGTAGCCGGTTTTGGTCCCTGGGCGCTTACGCTGTTTATTCAGGTGTGGCAGGATTCCAAATTTTCCAGAGCTTTGGATTTCCGGAATCATCCAGCTACATAATTCCAACCGCCATAGCATTGGTTTGTTTAGTGTCGGCCCTTCTATCGGCCTTCATGCGAATCGATCGTTTGTCACTACGCAAATCGGCAGCAGCCAAAAAACAAGTTCAAGTTGAGGAAAAGTCGGAAGATGAAGCTATGGCGGAAGAGCCGGAGCAGGAAAGACAAGTACCTGCACCGGTATCGGCGGCAAAGAACTTGCCTCCATCGAATAAACTTCAATCAACGACGAAAAATTCCGCCAATATTGAGTTGAAGTCAAATCCGGCAACCTCTCAGGCTCAAATAACGCCTGAGGAACCTTCAACAAAACAGGCTCCGGACCGGTCCAGACAAGGCAGACCGATTTCAGAAGCTCAAAAAGACGTTATCCGGAATCGCCTATCTCGGAAAGACCGCATGTCAACGCCCACAGAATCTAATGTAAAAGCTCCTGCCAGCGAACCTAAAGCCACCAACAAACCTCTTTCAGCTGAAGAAATCAAAGCCAAATTCGCTGCACGGCTGCAAAAATCTCAAGCCAATTCCCGGCTTTCCGCCAGTTCAGATGGAGCTGCGAAAGACTCACCCCCAGAACCGGCCGAAGAAAATGGCGAGCAACCAGCAAAAATTCAAAAACCGAATGGAGCTACCGTGAAACTTACCGAGCCACAGAGTCTTGAAACAACTGACGAAGAGAAGAAATCAAGTAAGCTGAACCTTCCAAATTCGAAGTAAGTGGCAGCGGAGAAACCTCACGCTTTGGTGCGAGTTTAGTGTCACAAGATTCTGAATACCCTGTTGCCCTTTTAACCGCAGATCTTTCGCGGGAATAGATTACAAGGAATCAAAGGGCTTCTCCAGCTAAGCGGAAATAATCGTCTGTGTTGAAGCTATCTAACCCGAATGGCACTCACTTAAGCGGTTTTTTGTCAAATATCGAAGCAAGACCGGCTTCGGAAAGGCTATCTAACCCGATTTTCTCACGGAGTTGTTCCGAAGAACGAAGTGATGACATGACCAGGCGCGAAGCGAATCGGACCAATGTCGAAGTTGACGACTGATACCACTTTTCATTAAGAATGCGACCGTGGTGCAACTCATTCTGGAAGCAGCGCAAGGCGCGCCTTCCTGCGAGTATCTGGATACTTGCAGGAAGGCGGAACGCTGCGAACTTCCATAAGGAGTGCATCCCAGTGGGACAGATG
>JAPUIL010000485.1 GCA_027297085.1 Verrucomicrobiota bacterium
CGCAAGCTATCTGCTTGCACGCCTTGATACCACACTTGAGTGGGCCGAAACGGATGCCATCTGGTCGACCCAAGCTACAAAACAAACAGCCATCCAATCCTTCCAGAAAGCCCGCGAATACTACCAAAAGGCCCTAAAACGCGCCTCCAATTAACCTTGCAAGTCCAAGTGAGTCTGGACCAAGCGCCTCGGCAATTCTAATTTATTGGCATACAAGAAACGACTTGATGTTATAACATTTGTAGCTACATTTTCCTCATGATCTTGAAATTAAAACTTCGAAAGGTGGGTAATTCCCTCGGTGTTGTTATTCCGAAAAAGGCGCTAGCCAAGCTCGATGCAACAGAAGGCGATACTCTGCTTCTTTCGGAATCTCCTGATGGCGGTTTTCGATTTACGTTGGATAAGGAAAATTTTGCAGATCAGATGGCCGTAGCTGAGGATATCGCCAACCGCTACCGCAACGCACTCAACGAATTAGCAAAGTGACAGAGCCGACATGGGTTCGGCGCGATGTGATACTGGCCTATCACGATCTTCTTTTAGCAAAGCATGGTGGGTCCTCGGGAATCCGCAATGAGGGAATGCTAGATTCTGCATTGGGACGCCCGATTAACCTTTTCAGCTATGAAGAACCGACACTGTTCGAACTAGCTGCCAGCTACGCATTCGGTCTCATCAAAAATCATCCTTTTGTCGACGGCAATAAACGCATCGGGTTCGCCACAGCTGTGCTCTTCTTGGAACTAAATGAAATAAAATTCGGGGCGACCGAAGTTGAGGTAGTTCTCCACACACTCGCGCTAGCCGCAAGTGAAATGGACGAATCTGCTTACTCAGATTGGTTAGAAGCAAATTCTAATAACTCTCAATAAATTTATTAATCATTTTGCCTTCAACCATTAGCCTTTAACGAACATGGACCTCACACCTTTTCACATCGCTGTCGCCGTTCGGGACATCGCCGAAACCCGCGATTTTTACCGTAACAAATTAGGTCTCTCCGAAAGACAAAGCGCCGAAACTTGAATCGACTTTAATAGGTTTGGTCATCAGTTCGTCACGCACTTGAATCCCGATCTTGGCCATGAAGGCAAGGTGCCAGCTTTATACAATCCGGGAGCAAACTGTTATTTTGCGCTTCGCTTATAGATGTGTCGTCACGATGTTCCTCGGTAGTTCGCGACTCGAATGTCCTAGAAATCGCGATTAAAATTACTCCTACACAATAAGATATTGCTGCCCCTTATTTCTTACTCCACGTAACCGTTGCCGGATCTAACCGGTAATTTCCTGATCGTGGTGCTTCCGGAGCGTCGTTTTTTGGAAGCCAGTTTTGCATCTGGTTGAGCACCTTATTCATTCCAGGTTCCTTGGCTAGATTCACCCATTCATTAGGATCCTTCCTGCGGTCATACAACTCTTCCGAACCATCTGCATAACGAATGTAACTCCAGCGTTGAGTACGGAGGGCGTGGTTGCCAAAAAAAAACGTAACGGTTGCGGGCCGCTCCCACGCCGCATCCGGATTTTCCAGGAGAGGCCGAAGGCTAGTTCCATCCAAACCTTCTTTCTTTGGCAGTCCAACCAAGTCAAGTAGAGTTGGATAGAGGTCAATCAAACTGACCGGCCAATCGCATCGCGCTCCTGCATGGGTCATCTGAGGCGTCGAAATGATAAGCGGAACTCGAGTCGCTCGATCCCATAGTGCCTGTTTATGCCAATGCCACTTTTCCCCGAAATGATACCCATGGTCTGACCACAGAACAATCATGGTATTGTCCCTGTAAGCACTCGCCTCCAACGCATCCAAGATTCTACCTACCATCGCATCCGCAAAAGTTATGCAAGCCAGGTAGGACTGGACCGCAGCTTTCCAGTTGCCGGTTGCCACCATCAAATCGTGGCGGGATTCAGGGTTAAGCGCCATTTCCCAAGCCGGTGGCGGTAGATCAGCCAGGTCGTCTTCCTTCACTACAGGAACGATAATATCTTCCAGCGGGTACATTTCAAAGTACTTGCGCGGGACAAACCAAGGGATGTGCGGGCGAAAAATACCCGCAGCCAGAAAGAACGGTTTGCTATGTTTACGATTGAGAAACTTTTCCGCCCATACGGATAGCTTGTAATCCGGCATAGCTTCATCGGGAACGTCGATGGGAGCCCAGTCGAAATTGCGCCAGGAAACCGACGGCATCGGAGTAACAGGACGATCAGGCTCCGGATCAGGTGGAAAACTATAGCCATCGAACCAACCATTCTCACGTGCTTTGGGATTCCAGAAAAAATATTCGTCCCAGGATTTCGGGTCATTGTAGCCGCGGCCATGATGAAACAGTTTGCCACCGCCAGCGACGGTATAACCATGCTCCTTGAAGTATTGCGGAAGTGTGACAACTTCCGGCAGGCCTATACGAAAGGGATGACCGTTGCCATAAATTCCCGTGGTCGTGGGCAACAATCCGATCATCAGTGCGGTCCGTGATGGATTGCAAATAGGAGCTGCCGTATGCGCGTCGGTAAACAACACCCCGCTTGCGGCCAGACGATCTATGTTGGGAGTTTTGACCTGCGGGTGCCCCCCTAAAACGCCCACCCAGTTAT
>JAPUIL010000486.1 GCA_027297085.1 Verrucomicrobiota bacterium
CAGAAAAAATCTGGCGACCAAGACGTGGCAGAATCGACCACAACACCGACAGAATTTGGGCTTGATGAAAACTATCCAAATCCATTCAATCCCGAAACCGTCATTCAGTTCCATCTTCCTGCAGCAAGTCATGTGGTTATTAGAATTTTCAATTCAATTGGGCAGGAAATCAAAACATTGGTGGATGAGTCTTATCAAGCGGGTGTGCATAGAGCCGTTTGGAAGACTACGGACAAGCGGGGAATTCGTGCTTCGAGTGGCATCTATTTCTATCACATACAGGCAGGTAAATTTATGGAAGTGAAAAAGATGCTTTTACTGCAATAAGACTTACCCCAATATCTTTTTCCAAGCTATAAATAAAAGCCCGGAATCATACCCGGGCATTTTTACCTTAAACAAATAATTCAAACCAAATTACTTTGAGGTCACATCGCCGATGCTGGTGAATTCCATCAAAATCTTGCCGCCGCCCATTGCTGCTGGAAGTTGAGCATTGTTGCGGACGACACTTGACTAATTGTTCACAGGCCAAAGCGCTCATGCAGAAAGCACATTGAAGCCATCATCATAAGGATAGGATCGAGAGGGCCGCGAACCGCTTCATCCAGCGTTGGCAGCTTATCGAGTAATGCAACAACCGCTGCCTGGTCAAAGAACGGTATCGATGTCATCACCGAACCCCGTAAGGTATCCTGTATGAGCTCGAATAGTTTGCTTTCTCTCTGAAGCGTGGAAGGCGGCGCCCAAAACGGCTTCTTGGCCCCGCTATACACGCTATCCGTTACGTATGGACGCCCCATCTCTCGAAGAACATATTTCTGTTGTCCTCCTTTGGCCAACAGTGAGACTGGAATCTGGCTCGCAAATTCAAACAATTTATGATCCAGGAAAGGCAAACGGACTTCGACGGCGTGCGCCATATCCAATCGGTCAGCAGCAAGATGATAATTGACAAATAATGATCGTAACCACAAATAGATTATTTGTTTTGCCGGCTCTCGTCCGAAGAGTTTTGCCCGGGCGTCGAAGTTACTAAAAAATACACGATAAGGATCGCGGCCTTGAAATTGTGCAAGATAATCGGCCGCAATTATTGAACGGAGCAATTCCAACCATTCAACTAACCCGCTGGATGCCCATGCAGGTAGTGCAAATAACCTGCTGAGGCGGGCTAACCAAGGAGAAGTGCGGGCGACCCGCCGCTCAGTTTGATTCATTGGCCGAAGAAGCCGAAGGGACAATTTCAACCACTTCGGTAATATCCCTGACGAATTACTCGCTAACACCGCACCTCGCACAAAGCCATACCCTGCAAAAATCTCATCAGCACCTTCCCCGCCCATAACGGCTTTATATCCCGCCTGGCGTATTGCCCGACTCAACAGAAATCTGGCCGGGCCATGCGCATTGTACTGGATAGTTTCACCATGCCATACAGACTCTGCAAAATGATCTGCCAGTTCATTTTCGCTAACGTCCATTACATGGTGATCCGCTTTGACATGCTTCGCCATCTCGCGTGCGCCGGGACTTTCGTCGTACTTCTTATCATTGAAGGCAATGGTAAACGCCGTTAATGGTTTGCCACTGTAGGTAGATGCCAATCCGAGCATCGTAGATGAATCTAACCCGCCGCTTAGCAAATAACCAACCGGCACGTCAGCGCGCATTCGCAAACGTATCGACTCATCCAAGAGGTGATGGACATGCTCCATGCACTCTTTTTCCGGGAGCTGGTTCTCTTTATTTCCTTTGCGAGGGTACGACACGTCCCAGTAACTCTCAAGGCGGACCCCTTCAAGTGTGGCGAGTAGAAAGTGGCCTGGAGGAACCTGGCGGACCCCTTGAAACAATGAGCGATCCAGGCTCGAACTCGCATACAAGCTTTGAAACACAGAATCATGATCCCATGCCGGGCGAACGCCGGCAGCAAAAATCGCTTTTGCCTCGGATGCAAGGTACAGGATACCGTTAATCTGTGCGTAGAAAAGCGGTTTGATGCCAAACCGATCCCGGGCTGCGAAGAGCGTCTCATTTTTCGCATCCCATAGAATAAAAGCGAACTCCCCTCGGAGGTGTTCTAAACAATCGCTCTGCATATCTTCATAGAGATGCAGAGCGATCTCGCTATCACTTCCTGTTCGAAAGCGATGGCCTCTGGACTCCAGATTCCTGCGGATTGATTCAAAATCGTAAAACTCTCCATTGACGACGATACGATATTGATCGTCTTCACTTTCGATGGGTTGGGTACCGGCAGGATCGATAATGCTTAATCGCGTATGCCCCAATCCTACCCGACCATCCGGTGAAATCCAGGTGCCCTGGCCCTCTGGTCCGCGATGCTCAAGAGCCCCTGTTGCTCGACGTAATTTGTCGCCTGAAATAGGCGCCTCCCGGGAATACATAGCCACTATGCCACACATCTGAAACCTCCAATCTAGGTTATTGGGTCAACGATCGCACCTGTAGTTCTTCATAGCTTTTCTGGGTTTTCCGGTCGAATAGTTCAGGCGTCAGGCAAATGTAATCCAGAACGGGTTTGCAATCCCGGCAAGCAAACCTCATGATGAGCCTACGGACACCTCGGCTGAGGCTCAGATTGTCAGAAGTGACCCGCTGGACAGTTGCATATACTTGAATGAGCCCCGTGTCCTTGTGATTTTTACAATATCTTCGGGCGTAGCGTGTAAAAATCGTCCTCCTCAGATCGCTTAGGCGAGCTGGATCAATTGTCCGCCAGATGTTGCCAAAAAGATAAGACTGCAGTAGGACGTATCGAGTAGAAACTGGAAAGAGTTCTTGGGTATCGATATTGTGTGTTCTCATATCATCGGTAGTTTCCAGAATGTCAAAGCTGATATGATAATTTCTGGCGTCGATCCAGTCAAACAAGCGAAAGCTTTGGGCGATGCCAATCGCCCAAAGGGGTCCATACATTGGATTCTGGTGGGTTCCCGTGATGATCTGATTTATTCTTGACAGTGGACGAAAAAGCCCGGAGGCTGAACCTGCTTTCCAGATAACCATCAAGGTGAGGCAGATGACCAGAATCAAAGCCACCAGGTCGCTGAAACCAGGCTGTCCGGGAAAATGAAGTTCAAGTTGCGGCGGTGCCTCTTTGAGGATGAAGTGCATCAGCTCGTTGCGGAAAATAATTACCGTGGCGCCCACCATAGCCAAGTTGGCGAGGGGAATTTTCATCGTGGCGATGATGCCGAAGTGAAATCCAAGGAACCCAATAAAAAGCGTCCATTTGACCCAAGAATTGGTAGGTAGCAGGAACATTAGCGGAAACAGCGGTTCAAGAACCAACGCGACATAGTTAGCGACCTTGACTAAGGGTAAATGGCTTGGCCGCCAAAACTTCGGCGCTCGCGATATCGCTATTTTAAAAACCGCGTAAAGAGCGGTGCCAGCGCGCCACATAGGGCTGGTCCACTTCCATAGTCCGGCAGCCAGATAGAGTAGTGACAGGTTCATTAAAAAGAGCCGCATCGTGGTACCCGGGACGGTCAGTGTTCGCCAAATTTCAACACTGGCCCCATTGTCCAGGTACTCTTGCAGCACTAAAGTATGTCCTATAGGTAACAAGAGCATCCAAAAGAGCAAAAGATGCATGATGGCATCGTCCACATGCATAACCAGAAAATTCCAACGGTAGGTTGAGACGGCAACTACGAAAAGAAATGCAGCAGCCAGCTTGACCCAGTAGCCCAGGATGAGCAGCCAAGATACCAGGCCTGCCAACATAAAAATTATCTGGAAGAAAACTAAACTCAATCCAGGCTGAAAGAAGCTGAAACGCGTAGCTGGATAGAGATCTTGAGAGAGTACATGGTCAATAAGACCATTAGGGTTGCTGAAATCGCGCGTTTCGAGATATGTGCGTAAGAAGAAGATGAAACTCAAGAGGCCAACAAGAATGCGGAATATGTCTATAGGAAGTGCATAAGTAGGGCCCATTAAAACTGATATCAGATGATTGACAAACATGTGTTACCTCACATTTTTTTGGGGGTCGCACGGTGCAACTGTAACAGCGCAAGAATTAACCGAACCATCGTATTCCCTTTTAATAATTCCAAACTGTTATTTCAGGTCGAAGGACATCCGCACGTTAGTTAGTACCTGTGGCTGCTTCATGCTCGATTAGGTAAATGTCACGGTGACCTATCAACGCTCCAATTGGGGCACTAACTAGGGCACCAGTAAGACCGAGCGCCTCTGCTACTTCTTCCCTCGAGAAACAGATATCAAGGAAGGCGTTGGGGTCCCGAGAGCAGTCTTCTCCAGCGGCAAAGCCAACGATGCCTCCTACCAGAAATCCAAATCCCATGCCTACCATGGCGCCTTTTCCTCTGTTGATAAATCGTACTTCTTTTATTTGCGCTGTGGCAATTCTGTTGGTGGCAGTCCAATAAGTTGAGTCTGAGGTCATACGCAAATTCTCAACCTGTATCTTACGGTCATCGACAAAGGTCACAAGAGCATGCGACCACACAGCGCG
>JAPUIL010000487.1 GCA_027297085.1 Verrucomicrobiota bacterium
TCGACACCATTTGCGGAGCAACCAAGGAGCGGCAAACAGGAGTGGTAGACCTGGCTGAA
The DNA here is from genome assembly GCA_027297085.1 of Verrucomicrobiota bacterium. Taxonomy (GTDB): domain Bacteria; phylum Verrucomicrobiota; class Verrucomicrobiia; order Opitutales; family UBA2995; genus UBA2995. The sequence goes on from JAPUIL010000487.1 coordinate 60, forward strand.
CAAGGTGCCGAAGCTATTGTGGTCATCGGCGGTAAACACTCGGCCAACACCCGGAAACTCGCCTTACTTGCCAAACAACAAAAGCTGCCATCCTACCACATCGAAACCTGGAATGATCTGGACTTGGAGGAAATAAGAAAATTCCAGACGGTCGGTGTTACGGCAGGTGCGTCTACTCCGGATTTCATTATCGACGAGGTTTGCCGGAAATTGGAAACCGTGTAGTTGCAAAAAAATCGAACCCGTAGCGATTACCGGGGGAGGTCTTGGCGTAGACGGGTCCTCGCAAAGCCCAAGGTACAGCCTTTGATGAACGACCGATTGTTAGTTGGGACCGTTTTATAGCTTTTCTCTCAACCAACCAACCAGCTGCTGCAGTGCAGTCGCACGGTGGCTGATTTTAGATTTAACCTCCCAACCCAGTTCGCCAAAAGTTTGATCGTATCCCTCAGGAATAAAAGCCGGGTCGTACCCAAACCCATTGTCTCCTCGAGCTTCAGGTATCAATCGCCCCCGGCAAATGCCGTTAAAAGAAACACGCTGGCCCTGATTATTCATCAACACCAAGCTACATGTAAATTGGCCGCCACGGTTATCTTCCGCTAGCTGCGAAATCAAAATTATGAGCTTGGCCAGATTGGCCTCATCCGTGGTATCTTCACCTGCAAACCGGGACGAATAGATTCCAGGTGCGCCGTCCAATGCTTCCACTTCCAGACCACTGTCATCGGCCAAAGCGTAATTACCTTCACCTACACGCTTTGCCAGGGCGCTTACTTTGAGTGTGGCATTGCCTTCAAAGCTGCTTTCAGTCTCTTCAACTTCCGGCATGCCGCCTATGTCTTTGGCACTTCTTACACTCACCGGCAGCTTTTCCCGTTCGAACATGGCGGACAGTTCTTCTACTTTGTGGGCATTATTCGTCGCTAAATAAATAACTGTCATGCATCCACATAGTTTACGAATCCCCGCATCAATTGGTCGTCACCGAGAATCGCATGGTGGACCTGAGACAAAGAATAGGCATTTTCCATACGTGGCACTTCCTGCCCGGTGACAAAAGTCTGAGCCTCTTCGTCCGCGAGAAATCTAGGAGCGCGATACGCAAAAAGATAATCAAGTTGCTTTTGAGCCAACAACCCACTCATCAGCCCCGCACCGCCTTCGAAAAAGACGCCAGTGATACCTTCCTTAATACACCGTGCCTTAAATTCAGCCCAAAATTTCTGAGCATCGGAAGGCATGCGCCAGACCTCTATGCCCTGCTTCTCAAAAGCCTGAACCCCATCCGCTCCTTCTACTGTAACCACAATACTTCGGTCACGATGATCGTCTATATACACTTGGTAGTGGTCTAAGCCATCAGCCGTTCTCAAACTACGGTCGAAGATAAATCGTCTGGGACAAAAATCAGAATCTTCCATCCGGCTCGTAAGCCTGGGATCATCCGCCAACACCGTGCCAGATCCAACAGCGATTGCCGGGAATAAGCGCCTCCATTGCATTACGTCGGCCCGAGCCGTTTCGCCAGTGATCCACTTTGATTTCCCAGCTCGAGTTGCCACCTTTCCATCAAGAGTAGTAGCGGTCTTGCCTGCCAAAAAAGGTGTAGCTGTTTTTGCTACATGGTTGAATATCAAGTTTAAATCCTCACAGGCCTCAGCTAGTATTCCGACTGAAGTTTCTACCCCAGCTGCCCGAAGAATTTCCACTCCTCGACCTTGATGCCGTGTATCCGGATCGATGGTTCCTATAACCACTTTTCGAAGGCCACTATCCAGAATCGCCTGGCTACAGGGCCCAGTCTTACCAGTACTACTGCAAGGTTCCAAAGTCACATATAGTACAGCGTCGGTTGACGGTTTGCGGCCTAGGTTATTCAAAGCATTTATCTCCGCGTGTGGTTCTCCACTTTTCGCGTGAAACCCTCTACTCACCACTTTCTCCGATTCCACAATAACAGCTCCGACCATAGGGTTAGGATGAGTCGTGCCCCACCCTCGCCTGGCTTCTTCCAGTGCTTCTTCCATGAATCGAACATCTGTCATGCCTAGCCGGATACAAAAGGGTTAGTAGCTTTTTCCTTCTGAACCGAGGTTACAGGCCCATGACCTGAAAGCAGTTGTGTCTCATCCGGCAGCGTGTAAATCTGAGTCCGGATCGAGTTTTCCAACACGGCCCAATCTCCTCCAGGCAAGTCAACTCGCCCCACGCTGCCGGAAAAAATGGCGTCTCCAACAATTGCCAGCTTCAGCTCAGCAAAATGGAAAAGTACATTGCCCGGACAATGGCCGCACACATGCCGCACATCCACCGAATGTCCGAGAATCTCTAGCGGCTCACCAACAGCCAGCCAGTGGTCAATCTTTACAGACCGCAAATCCATGTCGCCAAACAGGAAGGGCTTTTGAACTGCTTCTTCCTCAAAAAGAGCTTGGTCATCACGGTGTCCGTAAACCGGCACACCGGCCTCAGCAAATTTCCAAGCGTCCAGAATGTGATCGTAATGGCCATGAGTAAGATAAAGTGCTTCTAGTTCAAACGGAGGTTCCTCTCGCACTTGTTGCACAAAATCGAAGGCTCCCTCAGGGGCATCGAATACCACGGCCTTCCCAAGGTCCTCTTCAAAAAACAGATAGGTATTCGTGGCTGCGACGCCCAACTCCTGGCTGAAAATCTTCATCACTGCCACTTTGAAGACCCCTAGTGCCGAATCAATTGAAAAGCAGCTTGTCTGAACGCCTGGATTTCTCCGGTGAGAAATTCAGGCAAATTACTTGATTTCGGTTTGGGAACTTGAGAGGGTCGCTGGCTTTTTTAAGACGTTGTTTATCAAATGAGTACTCTAAAATTTGCCGTATTACCCGGCGACGGTATTGGACCGGAGGTCATGCAAGTCGCTTTAAATGTGCTGAACGTGGTGGCGGAAAAACACCAGCTCCAGTTGGATTTTCAGCAGGCCGACGTGGGAGGCATCGCCATCGACAATCATGGACAAGCGCTCCCCAATTCGACTCTCGAAGTTTGCCGGGAAGCGGATGCAATTTTGTTTGGTTCAGTGGGTGGTCCAAAATGGGAATCGCTTCCCCCGAAAGAACAACCCGAGCGGGCTGCTCTGCTTCCCTTGCGTAAGGCGTTTTCTCTTTACGCTAATATCCGTCCGGGACTGCTTTATCCTGAGCTGACCGAGGCATCACCCTTGAAGACTGATCGAATTCCCAACGGTATCGATATTGTCTGCATCCGCGAACTTACCGGAGGTATCTATTTCGGTCAACCCAAGGAAACCACCTCGCTCGATGACGGCGACATTCAAGCCGTCGACACCATGGTCTATAAAAAATCCGAAATCGAACGCATAGCCGACGTGGCGATCGCCACCGCCCGTTCCCGTGGCAAACGTCTCTGCTCAGTCGATAAGGCTAACGTACTGGAGACATCCGTGCTGTGGAGAAAGACCGTTTCAGAATATATCGCCGAAAAAGCACCCGAACTTGAGCTTTCCCACATGTATGTGGATAACGCTGCCATGCAGCTCGTACGTGATCCGAACCAATTTGACGTGCTCTTCACCGAAAACATGTTTGGAGACATCCTCTCCGACGAAATGGCTGTTATCTGCGGATCCCTCGGCATGTTGGCCTCCGCCAGCCTGGGTGCCGGAGAGAATTCTCTGGGCCATCCCTTTGGCCTCTTTGAACCCGCAGGCGGAACTGCTCCCGATATCGCTGGTAAAAACCTCGCCAATCCTTCTGCGCAGATTCTCAGTGCAGCCATGATGTTGCGCTATAGTTTCGGCCTGGAAGAAGCGGCGGCACAAATCGAAAACGCCGTGGAAACTGCCGTAAAAGGTGGCACGCGTACCAGCGACATCGCATTCGGCAGGGACGCCGCTTCTACCACCGACATGGAAAAAGCGATTATCGCAGCTCTTTAAAAAGATTCTAAAGTTTCGTACAATGTTTCCTTAACCTGAGTTGCTGAAAATTATGTTGTCCTCTCAGGCTTTGTGAACCTGAGTCCTTTGCGGTCAATAATGGATACCATGACATCTTCAGAAATTCGCCAATCGTTCCTCGATTTTTTTAAATCCAAGGAACATGAGATTGTCCCCTCAGCTCCGCTTTTGCCGACGGCCCCAAACTTGCTGTTCACCAACGCCGGCATGAATCCCTTTGTGCCCTACTTCTTGGGCGAGCGCAACGCGGTCAATAAACGGGTCGCAGATACGCAGAAATGTATTCGCGCCGGTGGCAAACACAACGACCTGGAGGATGTGGGCTTCGATACCTACCACCTGACATTTTTCGAAATGCTGGGAAACTGGTCATTTGGTGATTATTTTAAGCTGGAGGCCATCGAATGGGCTTGGGAACTATTAACTGAAGTCTGGAAGTTTCCCAAGGAGCGCCTCTACGCCACTGTGTACGAACCTGGCAAAGACGAGCCAGCTAAGCTCGATCAAGAAACTTACGACCTCTGGAAAACCATCTTTGAAACCGCTGGCCTGGATCCAAAGGTTCACATCGTCATGGGTGGGAAAAAGGATAATTTCTGGATGATGGGCGATACCGGCCCCTGTGGCCCCTGCAGCGAGATCCATATGGACCTCACACCCAACGGTGACAGCAAAGGCAAATTGGTTAACAAAGACTCACCCCTTTGCATCGAAATCTGGAACCTGGTGTTTATTCAGTTCAATGCCACGCCTCTGGGTACTTTTGTTCCTCTTGCCCACAAACATGTGGATACGGGCATGGGTTTCGAACGCGTTTGCGGAATCATGGGGACTACCAAGAACTTCACCGATTTCGGTACCATATCCTCAAATTACAATTGCGATCTATTTCAGGATATTTTTGTTAACCTGACCAAACTTTCGAATAAAGCCTATCAGGCCACATTGCCGAAATCTCCGGATAAAATGTCTGAACAGGAAGCCACCGATGTGGCTTTCCGAGTCATCGCTGACCACGTACGTACCTTATCTTGTTCAATCGCCGACGGCATTTTACCTGGCAATGAAGGTCGCAACTACGTGCTGCGCCGCATCCTTCGTCGCGCCATCATGTTTGGCAACCAACTGGGCCTGCGTTCGGGTTTCTTTGAGAAGCTGGTTACGCCGGTTGTTGAAAAACTCGGGAGTATCTATCCGGAGCTCGTCGACCAAAAAAAAGTTATTGAAAAGGTGATACGGTCGGAGGAAGAAGCGTTCGGAAAAACGCTTGATCGTGGCTTGGCCTTATTCGACCGCGTTACCCGGGACGGCTCAAAAATAATCTCAGGCAAAGCCGCTTTCACCCTTTACGATACCTACGGTTTTCCGCTCGACCTGACCCAACTAATTGCACGTGAGCGTGGATTAACAGTAGAAACGGACGAGTTTGACAAGGCAATGATGGAGCAAC
>JAPUIL010000488.1 GCA_027297085.1 Verrucomicrobiota bacterium
CCGGCAGCTTACTGCAGAAGTGGATGGTGTGAGTATTCGGCAACTTTTGAGTAACGACTCAGAAAGAGATTTCGACCGTCCTCAGCAAGCCCTTTTCTTCCATCGACCGCGACGCTCGTTTTCCGCGATCCGCCAGGGTGACTACAAGCTGATGTTGTTCTGGAACAACGATGGTTCGATCAACCGCCGCGAACTTTTTCAGGTCAATCTCTCGCCGACGGAGGAAGGGTATGACATATCTGGTAAAAATCCCGAAAAAGCCGAGTCGCTCCAGAACCGTTTGCTGGCTCACCTCTTTATGGTCGATGCCGAGCGGAAGAAAAATTAATCAAGGATATTTGCGATTGGTTGGACGAATTTTTGCTTAAACTCCTAGATACGTACTAATCTTATGGGGCTACCGCCTTGTATTCGTGGACTACTTTACCGTCCACGTCATGGTGGCGAAATGCGATGGTTGGGGCGCCGGATTCTCGCGTTACCGATACCGTAAGAAATCCTCCGCCTACTCGCATAAACGGTTGGATGCGATGATCCTGAGGTGGATTTCCTCCAGCGTGAATGTCACTCGGAGGACCGACGGAGAACTCGCGCAAACCTGTGGCAGGATCTACCGACATGTATTGCCAGTGTCGGTCGCCATTGCAGACATAGAAATTCTTCAGGTTCTGCTCTTTGGTCCAATTTCGAAAATAATTCCCTGCATGTGCAAACACTTCATTGGAGTGGTTGTCGTTCTTCCCCTGTGACCGGTCTGGTCCTACGATGGGTGTCGGGCTGATCAATACCTTGAATTCGGCATCGCTCTCCAGGATGGTGCGCATCAACCATTCCCGTTGTTCGTGCCCCCAGATTAGTTTTTCCGGACCATCGGGCATGGTATTGGGCGATCGGTACATGCGCCCTTCAACCAACCAGATCTGTAAGCCTTTCCCCCAACGAATAGTTCGATAGAGCTGATCGCCGATTGGAACCTGTTCGCGGTAAACATCAAAGCCCTCCTCAAAGGTGAGCGGATTCATCCACTTGGCTTCCATCGTTGGCCAGCCGTCGTTGGCCCAGGAATCGTGGTCATCCACTTCCCAATAGGTAGGCAGGTTTTTATGCAAATCGACGTGCCGGGAAAGTGAATACATGCGGTGCCAATGGTAGCGCGCCAAATCGATCGTGCGGGCACGTGGTGATTCGCTGTCCAGGTAAACCATATCCCCGGCAGCCACCATGAAGTCGAGGTTCATCTTTTCCATGGAAGGATAAATGTAGAATCCTGCCTGGTTATCGAGGTCCCAATAGGATTGGCAGGTGATTACGCTGAAGGTGACATCTTGCCATTCGGATTTATAGGCTGGTGTGGCAAATGAGCCTGATACTGTATCGGTGACATTTGAGTATTTGTCAGGTCTGGTTTCGACCGTAACCGAATACTCGGACCGAGGCTTAAGACCATTCAATTGAAATTGATGCACGTAATCATTTTCAGCTTTGGTGTTTATCCAGTCAGTTAATCCTGAGTGACCGTTGCTTTGGTAGCGCAGACGAACCTGGCCCGAAGCACCCGGCATGGAACCTTCTCGGTCTTTGATCTTTATGGTGAGGGGTGAGTATTCATCAACCCGAGGTTCACGTTTTGTCAGGTCCCTATAACCATTTAAATTTCGCTCTGTGTTTTTGGTAACACGAGTCCATATGATAGCTGAGTGCTGGGTGACTTCGCCGACGCGCAAGCCCATGCCAAGATGTACGTCGGCTTTCTTAACGCCCAGTTCGAAAGCACTTTGAGGATTTTGCACCAGCAGTTGATCAATATCACTCTGCGTAAAACCGGTCGCCAGGAGTTTTGGAACAAGGCTTTTGGAGATCGCCGTATAGGGACGAAAGTTTCCTCCCTGGGGTTCGCCGGGTCGATACCAACCTGCGTCATGTGATATAAGAACGTGCTCGAGCAGGTTGGCTTTCTTTAATGCTTTCAAGCCTGTCACCACAAAATCGATACGCTCCGGCTTATCAGTGACGTTATCAATGGATATCCATAGACCGAGTTGTGCAGCTTTGATCTGGTTTTCCGGTGTATCCGTGGTGGCGTGCACCCAGATAAGGGCACCGGGCGCGACTCCTTCTTCGTGCAGGATTTCGGCCATTTGGAAAATGACCTGAGATGGCCCCGTATGGCAGGCAATAGTCAGGCCGGTTTCCAGGTGTGTGCGGCAAGCAGCTCGAAGCAGATTTTCATGCATGGGCGACAACTTTGGATCCCGGTCGACGCTGATCTTGATGAATCCCGGTTTCACTCTTGTGTCTTCGATGCCTTCGTTGAATTCGCGGATCCATCGGGCTGCCAGTTCGTTCACTGACAGATTTTGCACTTCCTTGGGAATATACTTGTTTTGGCGTGCCCCATAGTAGCCGGTGTTGGTGACGATATGGAGATTCGTTTCTTCGGAAAGAGATTTTAATAACTGTGGATCGCGACCCAGAAATGCGGGTGTGCATTCGACCAGAGATTGATAACCAAGAGCCTTGGCTTCTTTCAGGTGCGGCAACACCTGTTTAACAACTTCGTCCCGATCCCAGCGATGGTAACCCGTTTCTTCGGCTCCAATAAAGTCCACCAGTATATGCTCATGCTCAAGCGTCTTGCCTAGTTCCTCCGAATCGATTGGGCCACGGACGGTCATGATCGTGCCTGCAGAGAGCGTTAATGTGAAACATATGGATAAAAATAGGGGTAGGTAAAAGGTCTTGGTCATGCTTATATTGAAATTGAATTATTAGCCACGGATGAACACGGATCAAACACGGATGCATTAATAGATAAATCTTTTGAATTCTACTTTTTTCTTAGCGAAATTTATGAGTAATCCAACTTTGTGATCAGTTGCGTTGAGTTCGTTCAGTAACTGCGGTTCATCCTTCGGATTATAGTTTGTCGCGACCTTTAACTCTACTAGAACTTTATCTTCGACCAAGAGGTCCGCAGCATAATCCCCAACAATATAGCCTTTAAAATTTACTTTAACCAGCTTTTCCAATTCGGATTCGATGTTCCTTAGTTTAAGTTTCACCTGCATTGCCCGTTGGTATACTTTCTCGAGAAATCGATACCCTAGATGGTTAAAAACCTCAAATGCCGCGCCTATTATTTGCTCTGTTAGCTCTTCGTATTTTAAAGGCATTTCTTATCCGTGTTTAATCTGTGCCTATCCGTGGCTAAATAACTATTCCCCACTCAAACAATACAAATGAGATACCGTCCTTAGATACAACCGCCCGTTATCCACAATCGGTGTGGCATTCGTGCCCTGGTTGATCAGGGTACGACCCAGAATTTCGAATTCATCGCTTGCACGAAACACAACCACATCTGCCCGGCGGGAGACGGCGTAAATCCGGTCGTCTACCAGAATAGGTGAACTGAAGTAGGTGTCGCCCAGTTTTTCTTTCCAAATTTCCTCACCAGTTGGC
>JAPUIL010000489.1 GCA_027297085.1 Verrucomicrobiota bacterium
GGCGGGGTGTCTTATGGCCAGTCCGATGAGCTCGGCCACAAGGTGGTCAAAGACCCGGTTCACATAAACGATTTTCACGCCACCATCCTCCACCTCCTCGGCATGGACCACGAACAACTTACCTACAAATACAACAGCCGCCGTTTCCGCTTAACCGACGTGGCGGGCAAGGTGATTCGAGAAATCATCTCGTAATACATAATGGGTAGGGCGGTGTCGCCGACAGCGCCGTCTCGAGCTCCTTACTTTATAATCTTTATCAGTAGCCACGGATCGCACGGATCAAACACGGATTTTGGAGCTTAATAAATGTGTTTTATCCGTGTTTAATCAGTGTCCATCTGTGGCAAAATAATCTCTCTTTTTCTCTTTATTCTGCCCTGTTTCGCATTTGTGTGGAACTCATGCGACTGATCGATTTATTCTGGTCTAATACATTTATCCCATGAAACAAAATTCACTCCTCTTTATTGGCTCACTTGTTTTTTTAGTTGTAGATTCCTCCTTAATCGCCAGCGACGCTGTCACATCCGGAGAATTCATCGTTGAACCATCGACCTTTCATAATCTCGGTTTCGAATGGAAGATCGAAGGTGACGACAATCGCAACGCTACGGTTGCGGTGAGTTATCGTGCTGTAGGAACCAATGCTTGGAAACCAGCCCAGCCTTTGCTGCGCATAGGCGACGAAAAAGTATGGCGGGCTAAAGAGTTTCTCGAGTATTGGACGCCGCGCATGTTTGCGGGTAGTATTTTTGGTCTGGAGCCAGGGCAGACCTATGAGTGCCGTTTTGAGATGTCCGATCCTGATGGCGTAAGTGGCCAGTCCATTATACGCGCACCGGTTCAGACACGCTCGTTTCCAAAACCCTATGAAGGAGGAAGAGTATTGCATGTGTATCCTCCCTATTATGACGGACCACGGCAGGAGCCTTCATTTACCGGTTTGCTACAAGCTTACTACGGTCCCGGGTTGGGGGATTGGGATGTCGTGCACCGCCGGCCGGCACAACCGGGAGATACCATCCTGGTGCACGCCGGTCTCTATAAGGCTGACCGGCGTGACTACGTAAATCCTCACCAGATTCCTTTTCATGGCACCTATGTGCTTACGTTGGATGGAACTGCGGAAAAACCGATCACCATCAAAGGAGCGGGCGATGGCGAAGTGATCTTCGATGGTGACAATGTTTACCGCCTGTTCGATGTCATGGCCTCGGATCACCACATTTTTGAAGGCATAACGGTGCGCAATACGGAGATCGCGTTTTATGCCGGCCTGAAGGACGTCCTTGGCTGTTCGAATTTGACGGTGCAAAATTGCCGAATCGAGGACGTGGGAATCGGAATTCACACTGAGTGGGCAGGATCGAAGAATTTCTATATCGCGGATAACGTAATGATCGGACGGGACGATCACTACCGGTTAAATGGCTGGAACCGCATGACAACTTATGGCCCGGCTCCGGTGAACTCCTACTATGGAGTAAAGGTGTATGGCCAGGGGCATGTCATTTGTTACAACAAGGTGTCCTTCTTTCATGACGGTATCTGTATCAGTACCTATGGGCTTCCCGAAGAGGATCAGGACCTGAAATGTGTTTCCATCGATATTTATAACAACGACGTGTTTCTTTCTGTCGACGATTTCATCGAAACCGATGGTGGCGTTCACAACATCCGTGTCATGCGAAACCGCGGCTTCAATGCGGCTCATCACGGTTTGAGCGCCCAACCCATGTTCGGGGGACCGGTATATTTCATTGGCAACCTGGTTTACAATGTGCCATTTGGTGGAGCGATAAAAACCGGCGGAGCCAATCCGGCCGGCGTGCTGGTTTATCACAATACTTTCATAGCCGAAAACAGCAACGCGAGCGGCATCTCCAACGCCCATTACCGTAACAACCTGTTTTTAGGGACCAATCACCCTAATAAACCGGTCCTGCGCCAGCGCAATTACACAAGTTATAGCTCAGCCGATTATAACGGTTATCGACCCAATCAAAATGGTCTTGCTAAGTTCATGTGGGCGGTTCCAGAAAATCGGATCAGAGACTACGAACTAACGCTTCCTTTTGGCGAATACGCTTCCCTGCAGGAATTCCAGAAGGCCACAGGGCAGGAGGAGCATGGAATCCTGGTCGACTACGATGTATTCGTAAATATGGTACCACCCAATACGGAAACTCCTCATGCGGTTTACCAGCCAGACTCGGTCGACTTCAGGCTGCAGCGAAGGTCTGCTGCTATAGATGTTGGTATGCACTTACCCAATATCAATGACGGCTATACCGGTGAAGCTCCTGATCTAGGAGCGTTGGAATTTAAGTGCAAAGATGAAATCTACGGCCCGAGAAATCTGTAATTATGAAAAAATCAGTCTGGATTTCCTTATTAGTACTAATAGCAACTTCGCCCTTTGTTCAGGCACAATCGAGTACACCGAATATCGTGTTTATTCTAGCCGATGACATGGGCTATGGCGACTTGGGTGCTTATGGCTGCCAGGATATTAAGACAGCCCATATCGATCGCCTGGCCGAATCGGGTGTGCGTTTTACCAGTGGCTATTCATCCCATCCCTATTGCAGTCCCATGCGGGCTGGGCTTATGGCGGTTCGATATCAGCATCGTTTTGGTTACGAAAGGAATATTGCCTACGATCAACACAATATGGTTATGGGTTTGCCCAAATCGGAAAAGACGGTTGCCAGCCGGATGAAGGAGGCCGGTTACGTGACCGGAGGAATTGGCAAGTGGCATTTGGGCGCGGCGGAACCGTTTCAGCCCAACGGCCGCGGGTTCGATTTTTTCTTCGGATTTCGGGGTGGGGGACATCGTTATTTTGATGTCAATCTCAACATCAGGCTGCACGAAAACTACTATGCACCCCTCGAACACAATGGTCAGCCGGAAGGATTGGAAGGCTATTTGACCACCGTGCTGACAGACGAAGCCATCGGTTTTATTAAGAGTAACAAGGAGAATCCGTTCTTCCTCTACCTGGCTTATAACGCGCCGCATGGGCCATTGGAAGCTCCGGAGTCTTATAAACAAAAATACTCCCAGATCGAAGACACGAAACGGCGTACCTACGCCGCTATGGTTCACGCTTTGGACGATCAAGTTGGAAGGATAATTAAGACTCTGGATGAATTGCAACTTACCGAAAACACCATCGTATTTTTCATGAGTGACAATGGTGGTCCCGAGCATGCCAATGCTTCAGACAACGGACCCTTGCGCGGTGGCAAAGGCGAGGTGTACGAAGGTGGTATTCGTGTGCCTTTTATGGTTTCCTGGCCAGGAACAATTTCCGCTGGTCAAGTGAATGATCACCCTGTCATGTCGATTGATCTCATGCGCACGGCCCTCGAGCTCGGTGGCGCGCCCATCGATGAAAAACTGGAGGGTGTAAATCTGGTTCCCTTTTTAACAGGCAAGCAATCAGGCGCTCCGCACGAAGCCCTTTTCTGGCGTATGGAAAATGGAACCGACTATGCGGTCCGCAGTGGTCCCTGGAAACTGGCAAAAGCCCGCGACCAAGCCGGCATCCAACTTTACAACGTCGATGAAGATATCGGTGAAACCAAAAACCTCGCCTCCGAAAGACCCGAAGTGCTTGGACGGCTCATCAAACTCTACGAAGATTGGAACACTAAAAACATAGCTCCCTTCTTCCCCGGTTATCGCGAGTACCATGAGAGGTTGGACGAGTTCTACCAATCAATTTCCGCACCGCTGTAGCGAAGAGAGACTTCTCGGTTGTTGGTTATCGGTTATTGGTTAATCGGGTGGCTTCGCTGCTGCATTAAGACAATTTGTAGGAGTTCAAATATCCTTACCCGCTTCGAGTAAATGTGTGGCATCCCTTAAGACAAAAACCAGCAGATTATCGAGCAGCTTCGAGAACAGTTCGCCGCTGCTGAAGGAAGGTAAAAAGGCCAGTTAGGATGACCTGGCCATTCGCTAATCCGACACGATGATCTTGCCTTGCATTGAGGGCATGTGGTGCGAGCAGACATAGGCGTATTCACCCGCCTGCCTGAACGTCACGTCGATTGAGCCGGTCTGGCCCGCCCGAATAGTTATATTCCCGGTGTCCAGCGCCGGAATGGATACCGCATGCGTGACGCCCATGTCGAAGTTGCGCACCACAATGCGCAGCCGCTCGTTCACTTTGGCATGCAGGGTGGGGTTGGTACCGTCAAAACGGAGGTCCCTGGCCTCAAGGACAATAACCCGCACTGGAGGTTCGGACCGGTTGGACAGTGCGGTCGACGCCACGATGACCACAAGGCTGCAGAGCGCCATAGCGGACAGAGTGACTTTGCCCACTCGGGATATATAACCGCGACGTACCGTCACGTTCGCATCATAACGTCGCTCCGGTTGTTCACCGGTTGATTGTATTGAGTCTCTATTCATATCATGCCGCTCCCACTAGAAATCCCGTTCCATACATGATCAGATAACCGATCAGAAGCCCCGCCAGGTTGGCAGGCGCTAAAATCTCGCTCGGCTTTTTCCTTCCGGCGATCACCACGATCACCTGCAGGAGGGCTCCTGCGCCGATCCCCAAAAACAGCAGTGCCCAGATCTGAGAATAGGTGAATGCGCCGATCCAACAGCCCAAGATAGTGGGGCTACCGGCCAGTAGACCCAATCCGATCAGCCGTTTGACGGCCGCACCCTTTTCAAGGATGGGGGCTACAATAGCGATACCCTCGGTAGAATTGTGCAGCGTGAACCCCAAGATAAGCATGGCGCCTAGCGAGAGTTCACCCAGCACATAGGCCGATCCGATCGCAAGGCCTTCTCCCAGATTATGCAGCCCGATTCCCAATGCCGTCAGCCAAGCTATGACCACACCCGCATCGATACCTGACGGCCGTGCCCGCGCCCATGAGTTCACCCCCATCAGGATTAGATAGGTACCTGCTAGCCCCAGCAGGAAGAGCCCGACACCGTTGTATACTTCCGGCAGTTCTACGGCAACTTTAAGGCCCTCCTCAACCGTGTCGACGACAAGAAAGACCAGTAGGCCGACGGTCAAATTCAGGAAAAACGATAGCCCACCGGTGCCAATCCGGCGCAGGAAGGGGAACCAGCAGATCCCCAGCGCGACGGGAATGACCCCGACATACACACCCAGCATTCCAAACCGCAGCAGCGCTTTCGCGTCCGGCAAGGGTGTCGTTAGAGCAACTTCAATCTCATATTCGAACGTGAGTCCCGACCGGGTATATAAGACGATTTGGTAGGGCTCGCCGTCCACCCAGGGGTAATGGATTGTAACACGGGCAGTCTGCAGGGGGTTCAGCGTGCGGTCCGGGGTCACCGTGTGCTGCCAGAAGGCACCCCGTACCATAACCTGCGCGACGGTTGTCGGGTCCGCGCCCGAATTGACAATATCCAGATGAATCACGTCTTCGCCGAGGAGATGCTGCAGGACATGAATATCCTCCACAGGTGGAATGTCCTCGGTAAACAGCTTAGCCGGACCCTGCCGCAGAATCAGCCCGATCATAAGGCCCAGCAGGACCAACGGCAGCAGACCCAGGGCAAGCGTGGTCAAAGGGTTCCTATCCTTCATCAGCAGGTCCCTCCGCGGCCTCAACGTCGAAAAAACCCATCCAGCCTCGTTCTGCAAATTCGGTTTTATGCGCGTGAAACATGTATCGTCCCGGGTAGGGGAACTTCAGCTCAACCAGGCCGCGTTCGCCCTGCCCCTGTATGACGGTATCGGTAAAATCCCGCGGCTCGGGTTGCGTGCCGGTGGGATAGTAATCGAAGAACGTCGCGTGCACATGAAACGAGTTAAGGAAATCGAATTCGGTGATGTTAGCCAGGTAGATGCGCAGGAGTTCGTGCTGACGCACTTTAATGGGGTGCCGCGCGTAATGAAACGCGATGGTGTTAACCGCATAAACTTCGTTTTCCTCGTCAAAGTTCGTGTCAAAGCCATTCAGCATCATGACCATTTCTTTCGCCGGCGCCCGCGCCTCCTTTGGATCGACAATCCAGAAGCCGTAAAGGCCGTTATGGATGTGCTGGGTCAGTGGAGTTGCATGGCAGTGATAGAGATGTACGCCGGCGGGGTCGGCATTAAATTCATACACAAAATCACCTCCGGGCGGGACCAGTTGCTTGAGCACGGCTCCGTCCATCGAGGCCGGATGAAATCCATGAAAATGCATGGAATGAGGCCGGTCACCGCGATTCTTAAAGTAAATCCTGATGAGATCCCCATCCGTCGCACGCAGCGTTGGTCCCGGCACCTGTCCATTATAGGTCCAGGCAGGGAACATCACGCCCGGAGCAATTTCGATTTCCTTGTTAACGGCCACGACTACGAACTCACGCAACGTCCGGCCGTCCGGCAGAAGGGACACACTACCGGTTTCAAAATGGGTCAGGTACGCGTCCGCATCGAAAAGATCCTTATTCACGTCGCCCACAGTCATTCCGCGGTAAGGACGCAGGAGCATGCCATCCAGGCCTACTTCGGTATCAGTGGGTGGTGCCGCCGGATCGGGCAGGAATGTGGCATAGGCCAGGGCCAGGGAGAGAATAAGACCGCCCGCCAGGATCCAGATGCCAAAATGAATGCGCCTTTTCATCATATGGCCTCCTTCTCAACCACGGCGACCGAAATATAACGGGTGGCTTCCTCACCCAGGCTGTGCTCTTTGTCGCCGATCTTGATATGCAGGGAATTTCCGAACGCTTCCTTATTAACCACCGTAAAACGGGTGCTGGGGTACAATCCCATATCCCCCAGATAGCGCAGAAGTGAGGGGTCGTGATCGTTCACCTGCACCACCTCAACCGTGGTGCCCACCGCAACTCCGGACAATGGCTGGGAAGATAACTTACGCACCTTGAGTGATTTGCTCGGGATCGGGTGCCCATGCGGATCGACGGTTGGATTTCCCAGCGCCTTGGCCATGCGATCCTCGAGGTCTTCGGAGATCACATGCTCGAGCTTTTCCGCCTCGTCATGTACTTTATCCCACGGCACCCCAAGGGCTTTCGTGAGATAGAGTTCGATCAAGCGGTGGTGCCGGACGACTTCGAGTGCGATCATTTCGCCGTTTGGTTTCAGGCGCACACCGCGGTAGGGCATGTATTCGATCAGGTCCATGTCCGAGTCGGCGACCTTCTGAATCATGTTCGTCACAGACGCCGGGCGATGATCCAGGCGTTCTGCCAGCGCTGAGGTGGATACCCACTCCTCACCGTGGCGAAGCTCATAGATGCTCTTCAGAAAATTCTCAACGGCATTTGAAATCATCTCCAATTCTCTTTAAAAAATTTAATTCGGTGCCTGACCATCCTTGCAATCGGCCCTC
>JAPUIL010000049.1 GCA_027297085.1 Verrucomicrobiota bacterium
ACCAAAAAGGAATTGCTGAATAAAAATTACGAGTGGCCTACATTACTTAATGTAAATGACCTGAAAAAAAGTTGGATACGCCTAGAGCGTTGTCCTGAAGAAATAAAGTTGATTAAGGAGGAACTGGGCACTGAGCCGAAACCGTTCTTTTCTCCTTCGGAGTCATTTTATACTTTGGAAAAAGATGACTTAGGCAAGATCATTGAACTTATTGCGAAATATTTCAAAACGTTCCTTCTTCCAGTTTCTCTACTCGAAAAGAACAAAAAAAAATCCCCAGTTTTATCCAGGGTCAATACGTTGGAGAGCATACTGTCCAAGGTGAAAACCCTAAAGGTCATCCCTTTTTCCTCCTAGATGTCATATCTAATCAGGGAAAATGTGAATTTGTTGCCTTGTATCTCCCTGAGTTTAAAAGAGGAGATGACCATATTAAGTATATTTGGGCAAAAGAAATATTTCATTATGCATTTAAAATATCAAAACCACCATTAACCACAGGTGATCTTGTCGCTGGAAGCGAAAAATTTCACGCCGCTTATTATCTATCTGAGTGCGAACAAACCTATTTAGAAAAAGGTGGGGTGATACTCGATATCCCTTGGGAAAGCAAATATCATGAGCGAAGCCCTTATCTTTACTCTGTGTTTTACCGCCACCGGAAATGGAATTTAACAAGAGATAATCTCCTCAATTTAACAGCAGATGATAAAGTGACTGATGGGTGGTTGAGAGGGAAGATCATAGAGGCTATTAAATACCAACTCGACGATACTATGGAACGTCTCGACGGGATGATGAGCTAAGAAACTCAGTGGGAATTGGCCAAATTAACTGACTTTCACCTAAGTCCTTGAAACGGAACAAAGTGCGCAAAATGGGGCTTTGTTTACACTTTTCAAACAGTTTTTGGCCTTTTCGTTTCTTTAGAAATAACTGATAAAATTCAGCCACAACTTAACGCTGTTGTTAGGTCACATGGTACTAATAACCAAGAATATATCATGCCTGAAATACCCAAATTATTATCAGTAAAAAATATCTCCGCTAAGTATAACTTACCAAGACGCACGGTGTATCGTCTTTTACAAGACGGCGTACTTCCAAAGATCGTTTTCAATCAAAGGACAATACGCATTCCAGCGGATGAAGCCGAAAGAGTCATCAATAAACTAACCCAACATTCACTAGTAAAATGAACAAACTAATGAGTGTTCAAAAAGTTAAAAGCTCCATCTTTGGTGAGTGGTCGGTAACTGACTTTCCATTCCGTCGTGACTCGACGTTCCCAGATCCCCTTCTCTTCATTGAATCGGATATCCCGGGCATACTTGTTATCGGGTAAGGTCCAGGCTGATCTTTCCAATTGATCCAAATCCCAGGCGACAAGTGCTTCAATTTTAAAAAACGGATCCTGGTTTAACCGCTGAACAATGGCTATTTCGCGCCTCAACCAGTTGTCATGATTGACCTTAAAGTTCCTTATACCGAATGAATCAGCCAGCTCGGCCAGCTCCTTCACAAACTCCCGGCCATCTTCCAGTCGAAAATTCAAATGACGGATTTCGTAGACGAGCAGCTTCTTGTGGAAACCCAGCAATATTCGGTTAAACGTATCGGCGAAATCCAACACCACGTCGTTGTTACCCTCGTATTTTTCCCCGGTAAACCCGTCAATTATGTCAATCTCTGCCTCGTAAACGACAAAGGGCTTCAGCTCGAAGATTTTCCCGCCAATTTCCAGAGGATCATCCTTCGAAAGCAAGGGTATCCAGGGTAGCAAACAAGCAACCCAAAACAGTTTGGAGTAACGCAAATGGTTCATAGACATGTAATTGAAGGAATTACCCTACAAAGAACCAAACCGAGAAAACAACCAGAAATGATTGGAGCCGCCCAAGTCGAGATATCCAGAATCGTTTTTTTAAGGAGTATTTGAGTCTGAATATTATCGGAAATCTCTGATTCATTGAGATCAGATGGGTGCTATGGCGTCGACTCCTTTCGGAAACGCAACGGAGCTACCGCTTAATCTGTGGTTGTCTAAAATATTCCCAAATTTTGCGTGTAATTGCTTATGTCGTTCAGCATTGATCCATGAAAAACACGTATTATTCCTAAGCGCCCGGCGAGGCAAACACGGTTGTCCTGCTTCGGATCACCGATACCCGCCCGCAGCTTTTTTACTGCGTCGGCTCATCTATGAGGTTTCCATAGAAATCGAAAAAGAAGGAATCACAATGAGAACCACATCAATTCTCTCACTTATCACCTGCCTGTGGACCGTTTGTTCCGCATTGACGTGCAACCATCTAAATGCGCAACAAGTCGCCCCGGCACCGCGGCCCAATGTGCTGTTAATCGTTGCCGATGATATGAATTGGGACACACCGGGTTGTTTTGGTGGTACGGCCAACGACCTCACGCCGAACATTGACCAATTGGCAAGCGACGGCATGCGATTCTGGCACGCGTATGTCAATATTTCCATCTGCACGCCCTCGCGGAGCGTGATGCTCACCGGCCTGTATTCTCAAAACAACGGGGCTGAAGGATTCCAACGCATTCGTCCTGGCACACCCACTTTGCCAGCCATTCTCAATGAAGCGGGATACCTCTGCGGCACGATCGGCAAGCCACTGAGGCAACAAGAACTCTTTCGCTGGTCGGTTACCTATAGGTGGCAGGGGACCGGCGACGAAGATCGTTGGGGCCGCGATCCGGCCGTCTACCGGCAGTTCGCCAAGAACTTCTTTGAGATGGCCAAGACCTCGAAACAGCCTTTCTTCCTGATGGCAAACTCCCATGACCCGCATCGTCCCTTTGGCGGCGGCCAAGCGACCCGCCTCCATGACGAACGCGCGAAGGCTTCGCGAACCTTCGGTGCTGAGGAAGTGCGACTTCCCGGGTTTCTGCCTGATTTACCCGCCATTCGAAAGGAGTTGGCGGAATATTGCACCTCAGTAAGACGATTGGATGATATGGTTGGGTCAGTTCTCGACGAACTGGCCGCAGCGCAGCTCGTTGAGAACACCATCGTAATCTTCTTGGCAGATCACGGCATGCCTTTCCCGGCGGCCAAGTTCAACTGCTATGTCGACAGTGTGCGTTCTCCGATGATTGTCCGGTGGCCGGGGATAATCGAGAAGGGGTCGATTGACCGGGCGCATATGGTCTCGGCGGTTGACCTGCAGCCCACCATCCTGGAGGCGGTCGAATTGCCGTCGGCCCAGACGTCGGATGGACGGTCGTTCCTGCCTCTATTACGCGGGGAATCACAATCGAATCGTGACTGTGTCTTCGCACAGTTCTACCACATTCATGGGAGCGACGCCTTGCCCATGCGGTCGGTGTTGACCAAACAATCTGCTTACGTCTTTAATCCGTGGACCAACGGCGAGCGCCGGTTCAAACGATTAAATGAGGCCACGTTTCAAGCCATGCAACAAGCCGCAAAGACCGACGCCGCGATGGCCGCCCGCGTTCGGCACCTGGTATTTCGGACGGTTGAGGAATTTTTTGACCTGCGCACCGACCCAAGCTGTCTCGTCAATTTGCTGGGAAGCGATAAGACTCCGACAGTTGCCCAAAAGAAGGAAATTGAAGATCTTCGTGCCAAACTCCGTACATGGATGGTTCAGGTGAAGGATCCAGCGATCGATGCCTTCGACAATCGTAATCAATCGGATGCGCTTGAACGATTCGTACAAGCTTATAGGACGCGAGCAGCGAAAGAAGTCGAAGCATTGAAGCCGTACGAAAAAAGAAAAGGTTATCGTTTTTAAATGCCCGTCAATTTGACGAATAAAATGAGGTCCGAGATACCGACACGGTCTAATTCTGCAATACCGAAAAACTCAACGAGTTCTTTAAATTAAAAACGGAATAAGCCAAACAATCGGTTCTACCAACGGGCGACAAGCACCCTCATCTAGACATGATTAGAAAGACATTTTCAATGAGGATGAAAACATTATCAGTTGGGGCTGTATGGTCTTTCACAGTGGTTCTTCATGGAGAAACGCTCGGGCCTGATAATTGCATTCTGTTGGACAACGCTAAAGAGAGCTGGCCTGTGGAGCGCAGCGGAACAGGGTTAGCTCACCTGACTTGTTGGAGTGGGTGGATGGGTCTTAAGGGTGCATTGTCTTGGGTGAATAACTTTGTCTTTTCGTTGTGGAGATTTCCGGTGCTGTTGGCAATCTCAACTTGCTCGCCTGATTCGCTTCCTTCTCTTTTTCATATCCTTTTTTGAAACCTCTTATTTACACGGATAAGCACTGATTTTTCTTTTGGATTTTATTCGTGAGATTCCGTGTTCATCCGTGGCTAAATACTTTTCTC
>JAPUIL010000490.1 GCA_027297085.1 Verrucomicrobiota bacterium
CTGAAATTCGCCGGGCTGCTGCGGTGGCGCAAGAGCAGGAGATGACCGCCAAGGTGGAAGAAATGCAAGCCAAGCTGGTTGAAGCCCAAGCCCAAGTGCCTATGGCTATCGCCGAAGCATTCCGTGCAGGACACCTGGGAATTATGGATTACTACCGTTTGGAGAACATTCAGTCTGACACTTCAATGCGGAAATCCATTTCCGATAGCGATTCAGATTCGACTTTGCCTGACAAAACCTAGGACTTCATTTGAGTTATGGATTGGCTTCTCAACAACCTGGATAATGTCGTTATCCCCATTATTATTGCCGTGCTGTACCTGGTGGGGAGTGCCGCTCAGAAGAAGAGTAAGAAAAAAAAGGCCGCCCATGATCAGGTCCAGACACAGGCCAATCCGGATGAAGCGCGCCGTGTCTCCGAGATTCAAGCCGAAATTCGCCGTAAGATAGCGGAGCGAACCGGACGAGTTCCTCCGCCCCTACAGGCTGCTCCATCCAGGCCGGTACCTGCTGCTCAACCCAGTGTACCCAGGCAAAAGCTTCCTGAGACAGCCCGAAAACCAACACCAACTCCCTCCACTGCTCAGGCGTTCCAGGCCGAATCCTATAAGCGCGAGATAGAGGCCAAGATGGCAAAAGTCCGTGAGTTGGAAGCGAAGGCGAAGTTAAAACCTGTTCAGGCCAAGTGGGGAACTCAGAAGCGGCAATCGGTACCCAAAGGTCAACTACGGGCCCAATTGTTTCAGGATCTGGCCCATCCGCTGGGTCAGAGGAAGGCGATTCTGGTAAGTGAAATTTTGGGAACCCCAGTGGGCATTAAAGGCCCGTCCCACTGGAAATCGAACGTGTAACGAAAATCAGGGTACGGTAATCCGGCCCAATCCGTCTGTGCCAGGACTAAAACTCTGGCCGCCTTTAACATAGCTTAAGTTCCGGCCTTCACTGAATGCGATCATCACCGGTCCATTTCTTTGGATTTCCACTTCTTCACCGGCAGCCAGTGGGCTGCTGAACAGGCGGGTATTTGAGTCCTTCTCAATGACAAGTACATTGACGTCACCCGTAGCGACGAGGCGAATAACTTCCGCTGACACCTGGAGAATCTGGGCTCCTGAGGTATCTAGGACCGGCGCTTCCACCAGCTCGGGATTTATTTCCGGGCTCGGCTTGGTGATGACATTCCACACTACGTATACCAAGAGGATAAATACCGCAAAAACCGCTGCTACCGCGAATCCCAGTTTCCAGTACAGAGAGTAATCAATTTCTGTGTCCGGGTCGTTGGCAAGACCGCTTCCTGATCGGCGTGGTTCAACTGGACTACCCGAATAGGACCCCAAAGGCGCCAGATTATCCTGTTGAGCAGGCTCGTGATTCTGAATTTCGTTTTCCGGATTTGAATCCGGGATATCGACCCGCCCCAACAACTCCCTCGATCACGTTTTGAATTCTTGCTCCGGCCCAATTTGAACGAGTTGTAGTCCGTCACGATTTTGGAAGGGTCTATGTGCAGAAACTTTGAATAGTTGCTCAGAAATCCGCGCACGTAGATATCGGGAATCCCTATGTCGAATTTGTCCTTTTCAAAGCAATCAAGAAAATCTCCCCGGATTTTCGTAGCATCGGCTGTCTCGCGTATGGAAATGCCCTTTTTCTTGCGGGCTTCTTCTAATCTTTCGCCAATGGATTACATGAGTGTTTGATTTAGGACGGCTGTTCGAAAAATGCAAAGAAAATGATAATCCCCTGTCGGATCCAGGGTAAATAATTCTTTTCTCGTTAGTGATTCAACCAGACGGTGCCCTTAGAGGCTTTCCTGGTCCATAAGAATCTCACGAGGCTGCGATCCATTTTCCGGGCCGACAATGCCGCGCGCTTCCATGAGCTCCATAATCCGGGCGGCGCGATTGTAGCCGATTTTTAAACGCCTCTGCAACATGGAGGTCGAAGCACGACGCGTATTGCGCAAGACATCCAGAGCTTGAGGAAAGAGTTCATCTCCTTCTTCTTCCAATTCACTAACTTCATCTTCATTGGAATCCACTTGCCGTTGAACCTCCTCAACGAATCGTGGTGGTCCATTTTGTTTGAGAAACTCTACGATATTGTTGATTTCATCGTCCGAAACAAAACAACCCTGGGAGCGGATCAGTTTACCGGAACCCGGAGGATTGAAGAGCATGTCACCTCGGCCAATCAACCGTTCGGCTCCGCCATCGTCCAGAATGGTGTGACTATCGACCCTGGAACTAACCTGGAAAGCGATGCGGCTCGGAAGGTTGGCTTTGATAATACCAGTGATAACGTTTACGGAAGGCCGC
Organism: Verrucomicrobiota bacterium; assembly: GCA_027297085.1. GTDB lineage: Bacteria > Verrucomicrobiota > Verrucomicrobiia > Opitutales > UBA2995 > UBA2995. The sequence goes on from JAPUIL010000490.1 coordinate 2,322, forward strand.
TGGGTAGCAATGATAAGGTGAATGCCAGCTGCACGAGCCAATTGGGCAAGGCGTGCGATGCCGGTTTCCACATCTTGTTGAGCGACCACCATTAAGTCTGCCAGCTCATCGATGAAACAAACGATGTAAGGAAATTTTTCGGGGATCTCGATTTCCTCGTCTCGTGGGACTTCGATATCGGGTGCTTCAGCTTCTGGAATGTTGTCCATGCCGAGCAGGTCATCGCCGGACATTTCGTTTATAGCTGACTGGGCTTTTTGTTCATCTTTCGCCTGCCGTTTCTTTTTCTGTTTGTCATTGAATCCGGCGATATTGCGGACTCCTACTTTGGCAAAAATCTGATAGCGGCGTTCCATCTCGGTGATGAGCCATTTGAGGGCGCCCGGCACTTTTTTGGGTTCTGTTACTACAGGAATCATCATGTGTGGCAGATCATTGTAGACCTGCATCTCCACAATTTTGGGATCGACCATGATAAACCGAACCTCCTCCGGACTCGAATGATAGAGCAGGGAGGCAATGATGCTGTTGATACAAACGGTTTTACCCGACCCTGTGGCCCCGGCCACTAGTAAGTGAGGCATTTTTGTTAGGTCGGCAATAAGTGGGCGACCACTCACTTCTTTTCCAAGCGCTATGGGTATCTCAGCTTTCGAATTTGCCCAGTCCTCCGATTCAATGATGTCCCTTAGGAAGACTGACTCGGGGTTCTTATTGGGAACTTCAATGTCCACAGTTCCCTTACCTGGAACAGGTGCTTGAATTCGCACAGCCATGGCTTTCAGGCCGAGGGCAATATCGTTTTCCAGGCCGAGAATCTTTCTTACTTTCACACCTGGCGCAGGAGTGACTTCATAACGAGTGATTACCGGGCCCGTGTGTACTTCGCCCATCTTTACCCCCACATTGAAACTAGCCAAAGTTTGGATTAGGGTGTTTGCGGTCGCCTCATGTTCGCTTTTGTCGAGATCGTGATCTTTTTCAGGCGGATCCTGTAAGAGGGCGAGCGTGGGAAAGATATAGCTTCCGCGTTTTTTCGGTAATAATTTTTTGGAAGCTTTGCGGGTGGATTTGCTGGCAACAATCTTGAGGGGCCCTTCAATCTCTTCGGCTTTTGAGAAACCATCCTCAGAGGTCCTGATCGTTATTGATTTGTCCATGTTGGATGCAATATTCTTTTCCACCACCTTGGGGACTATCAACTCTTCCACATCGTCCAACTCGATCGGTTCCAGTTCAGTTTCCTCCTCGCCAGATTCCCGTAAGCTGATTTTGTTGGACTGAAATTTTTTGGGATCTTCCTCGGTTGAGTCTTCTTCGTTACGGAGCCTAGCCTCAAGAGCTTCGGCTTTCTTTCGTGCTTTTTCCTCTTTGCGTTTCTGCCTGCGT
>JAPUIL010000491.1 GCA_027297085.1 Verrucomicrobiota bacterium
GAAGCAGACTATAAAGACCTTATCGTCGAAGCGACCAGCGATCCGGATTGGTTCAGTCGCTCCAAGGAGGAAAAACTGGCCGCGACGGAAAAGCTGGGCATTCAGGTGAATCCGGCGTTGGAAGACTACGAGGTTACCAACAACGTATTCGAAAAACTGATTGAGCCTACGCTTATTCAACCGGTTTTTGTGACTCACATCCCGAAAGAGCTTTGCCCGTTGGCTAAGCTCAACGAAGCAGATCCAAGTGTGCTCGACGTGTTTGAACTTTGTATAAACGGCCAGGAAATCGCACCCGCCTATTCGGAGCAGAACGACCCCTTTGTCCAAAAGGAAATGTTCGAAGCTCAGATTGGAGAGGAAACTCAAGATCTGGATCATGAATTTCTGGCGGTAATGGAGCAAGGCATGCCGCCAGCCGGTGGTATGGGAGTCGGTATCGACCGCCTTATCATTCTCCTGACGGGTGCCTCCAATATTCGCGATACCATTTTGTTTCCGGCTCTGAGGCAGGAATCAAGCCAGAAGGCAGAAGGCTGAAGACAGAATTGAGGAACATTATCGAATCGGACGGTCGTATCATACCACTTTTCATTAAGAATGCGACCGTGGTGCAGCTCATTCTGGATGCAGCGCAAGGCGCGTCTGCCGGATTGTATCCAGATACTGCCCGTCAGACGGAACGCGGAAACCTTCCAGAAGGAGCGCATCCCAGTGGGACAGATGGCTTTTCAGCATGAGCGGCCTCGCTGCGATTGCCAGGGCCTGGGCCCAACCAAGCGCTGCAGCCTCGTTCAAGCTGAAAAATCCATTCTGCCATTACATCATTTTAAATCTAAAGTGGTATTAGGTGTCAGGCAATCATATGGATCCGAGTGCCTTTTAAAGCTAGCATTCTGCCTGCTACCTTCTACCTTCTGATTTTTCGAACATGCCCTGGTATCTGTATCTCGCATTCAAGCAACTCTTCCCCTCCGGACGAAAAGTTTCCTTCTTTTTGGTCCTTTCTGTTGTGGGGGTGAGCCTGGGAGTGTGTCTACTGGTGGTGGTGTTGAGCGTGATGAACGGTTTCCAGAAGGAGATACGCGATAAAATTGTGGAAACCCAAGGCGATATTCGCGTGGAGGCTGGGGCTGTTATCTATGATTACGATGGGTTGATGGAGACGATTTCTGGTGTGGAGTTTCGTCAAGAAAAAGTGATTCAAGCGGTTTCCCCCTATGCCTATGGCTTTGTTATGGTGCAAAATAAGAACGTTCCGGTGTTTCCACAAATTCGCGGGGTGGATGTAACCTTGGAAGAAGAAATCGTGCCTTTTGAAAAATTTATGAAGTCAGGTACGATTGAGGATCTGGATGATGACTCGGTCATAATCAGCTCCGGTCTGGCGCGGAAGATCGGTGCATTCCGGGGAGATGTGTTGGAGGTGGTTTCTCCACTTATAATGGAGAAGTTTAAACAGGATGAAATTATGCTTCCTCGCGAGCTCCGGATTGTCGGAGTTTTTGAGACTGGTTGGACTGTCATCGATAATAACACCCTTTTCTGTACGCTTTCGCTCATGCAGGAATTCTACGGATTGGAAGATGGCGTACATGGAATTACAGTCCGGCTGATGGAAGGTTATGAGGAGAAAGTGGATCTGATTGCGGCCGAGATAAACCACACGCTTTCACTGCAGGATGGTCTGCCGCTGGGAGTAAAAGCATTTTCCTGGCTAGATCTTAACCGCGATTTTCTCTTCGTGCTTCAGCTGGAGAAGTCGGTCATGTTTTTCCTCCTGCTTTTTATTGTGTTGGTTTCGGCCTTTGCCATTACCAGTACTTTGTTGATCACCGTGATGCGCAAAACCAAGGAGATCGGCTTACTAGGCGCTATGGGGGCGACACCTGGTGGGCTGATAGCCTGTTTCACGCTACAGGGATTTATAATCGGTGTGGCGGGGACTCTCTTTGGGATCGCGTTTGCCTTAATCGCCCTGGCCTATCGAAACGAAATTGTGAAATTCGTGGCCGGTATCTTCAACAAGGAGGAGACTCTCATTCGTTTCTATCAGTTCACTCACCTGCCTGCTGACTACAGGCAGGAGGATTTTGTGATCATCATTATATGCGCCATCGTGGTTAGTACCCTGGCCGGACTCATTCCCGCTTTCCGTGCATCCCGCCTGAAACCTGCCTCGGCGTTGCGAAGCGAGTAATCTAATGGTTGAAGGATGAAGGCAGAAGGATGAATAAATAGGCTGGGATACTTCAATTGCCACTACGCAATCCTCCTCCTCCTCATACTTCATCTCCCCCTCAATTGTCCGGGATTCAGGATCACGATAAAGATTGTTATCATTGCTTATTCCTTCAGTTGTTTCACAAACGCCTCCGCTTCGGCGATGGCTAGATTCATATCTTCAATAAGGTTGCCCACCTCGCGTTCCATGTTTGTGACTTCTTGCTGGATGGATGCGATCGCCCTGGCATTCAGGTTGTGCTTGAGAAAGAGTACCTGATCATTGAATACAGTCAAAACCGGATTCATTTTGGATTCCGCTGTTTGCATTGCCGTCAGCAGCTTCCCATATTCGCCACGTGTTATTTCCAACTGCTCCTTACTGGAATTGCGGAGGGATTCGCTGGTGTATTGGCCGAGTTCGGATTCCCATTCGTCAAACAAAGCATCTGCCACGTTTTTCACGTCTTTGATCCGTGTACGTACTACGTCAGCACGCGACACCGATTCGTCAAATTCCGCTTTTAATCGATCGTAAGTTTCCTGCAGTTTTCCACCGTCGACTTTTACGGTTGCGCGGAATGCTTCCAGCACATCGGCAAATTGTTCCTTAGCCTCTTCCTGGCTTTTCTGAGCTGCTTCTACACGGTCTACAAGGATTTCACGCTTGTGGATGCCCATGCGCTCCATGGTATCGTAGTAAACCGTTTGGCAACCCCAGACTAGAAGGGTGACTGATAGTAAAATTAGGAATGTCCGTGTTCGCATATCCATGAGGTTAGCGTTGGCTTGAGGATAAGGACAACCTGTAAGATGAAATCCAACCGGAAAGGTTCCTGCCTATCGTGGTCACTTAGGCGCTGACTTGAATAGCTTGTTTTTAATTACCCATTTCAAGTGTTTGATCACTAGGCCTGGATTGGTCAGCGATTCTTTCAGCTTCCGTCTTCGACGGAATCGTGGGGATTCATAGATGTCCCCATGTTTGCCATGAAATTCGAATGCGATATGCTTCGCAAAAGTATTGCTTGTGTTTTTCATGCCGTGCTTCTCACCCGCGGCATAGAAAATAAATGCTGGGGCATCCACGGTTTCACCCAAGGTTTCAACCTGGCCCTCGTAGAGAACAATGCCTACATCGTAGGAATCCACATGAGCCGCATATCCCCTGCCAGGTTGCAATCGAGTTATGTGGGATTGCAGTTTGCGGAGGTAGTCGGTTTTGCCCTCCAGAAGAAGGTTATATTTCGCGTCGATTATCTCACCTGACTCCACAGCCAGTGCTTCAGAGCCTTTCACAAGGGTGAAATCCAAGCTGTCTTCGGAATGATACTCGTCCGTCAGCCATTTGAAAATTAAGCATACGACTGGTTTGTCGGATGTGTTTTTATAAGTGTGCCGCCAATTGCCTGGAAGATAAACAAAGTCACCTTGTTTGACTGGATGATGTATCAACTGGTTCGAACCCTTTGCGTCTTCTACTATCATTTCAGCCTGACCTTGAATCACCATTTGGATCTCCTCCTCGTCGTGGATTCCGTGCATGGAAATGCGCACGAAACGTCGGCCCAGTGTCTCAGCAACCGTCCGGGCAAGGCTCGTTCTGCCGGTGCCGGGCGGTCCCATGATGGCCAGCAGCGGCAGGCG
>JAPUIL010000492.1 GCA_027297085.1 Verrucomicrobiota bacterium
TTACTCATCATACCGACCGGAGGCATGGCGGGAAGGATGTCCGGTGGTCCGTATTTCCGGGCATTCACTTCGATGGGACCTTCCAGTCCATGCAGAAGGATTCTGGCGAGGCGGTCGGGATCGCCGGTTACCCACTCAGATTTAATCAGGGGAGGTGCCAGCATTGTCATGCCCTTGCCATCTGGACCGTGGCAGGATGCACATAGGCCTGCGTAGATGGCCTGGCCCTGGACGTAGAGCACTCTTTCATCTTTATCGAGTGGTCGGAAATCAGCCGTTGATTCTGGCAACGGATTGTGACCCGGCCATTGAAGTAAGGATCGAAAGCGAGCGTCCTTAATCCCGGGATTGAAATCCAGTTTCATGGGATCATTCCGTTCGAGTAATGAGATCAGGGCTCCTTCTCGAATTGCCAGGTTATACCAATGGTTTCCGGATGCGAGCTCCAACAATTTTCGAACAATTTTTTCCCCTTCTGATCTCAAAGCGCAACTCGCCAGGCTTTGCAACAGGAGTTGTTTCCCGTGCGCTGGATTTGCCCAATCAGGATTTTTTAGAAGTATTTGAAGGAATTTCAGTTCCTGCTTTGCCAGACTGCTTAGAATGGCTTCGCGGATGTTAGGCGATTCGGCAAAGCTTGTCGCTATGTTCAAGAGCAGTTGTGTCTCTGAGGCATTCCCCAATTGGCCGAGGGCTAGAGCCGAGTGAAAGGCATGCTCTTGGGATTTAGAAAATTGAGCCGCCAGCGTGGTAACCAATTCCTGAATACGTGTGGTTGTTGTGGCTTGTCGGGCTGCAATTGCCATGGCCGCGGTCGCGATCTTTGAATTAGCATGTGGTATAAGATCGATGGCGATTAAAAATGAATCGGCTCCCATGCCATCCAGTGTCCATAGCGCGTGAATGATCGATCTTGGGTTACTGCCTGCGGTCAATGCCTGGAGATGTTTTATGGCCTCGACGGGCTTTTTCCAGACAAGCCATTGTTGAGCCCGGTCACGCGCCCAGCCGTTAGGATGGCCTAGTTGCTCCACCCATTGAGCCGGGGAAAGGTAATCAAAGTCGGGAACTCGATGAGAAATTCCATTGCTTGACCGGATTCGGTAAATACGTCCCTGGTTAATGGGTTGTTCGAGGTTTCGACGTTCACTTTCCTTTCGCAAGAAGGCGGTCATGAAATCGGCCTGTTGAATAATGCCGCGATACATGTCGACCACGTAGAGAGCACCATCATCCGGGCCTCCGGACAAAGAGACGGGGCGAAAACGTTCGTCCGTTGAAGCCACAAAGTCACGATCCGGGTAAGCGTTGGTGCCGGAAACGGTGAGACCCGCATCGGTGATCAAATTGCGCTTTATCGTGTTCGCTGCTGGAGCGCAGACGAATGCGTTGCCACTAAAACTTGCCGGGAAAGAGCCTCCTCGATAGATCCAGGGAGAACAGGCCGATGCGAAACGTTTGAGTTTGCCTTCATCATCCAGGACTCCCGACCGATAACCCCGATTAATCGCAGTATTCATACGGATGGGGTAAACGAGCTGGTCATTGGAAACGGTGGCATTGACGGATAAGGTGGGCGTGAAGTTTGGGTTGCGAGTGAGTGTGTTGGGAGGAGCGATGTCAGAATGAAGCTGCGACCAATGGAAATTATAATAGAGGCGGCCGTAGTCATCCTGCGTGATTCCCCATTGACCTCGATTTTCAGTGGCATCGATTATCCACTCCCCATCCACCAGGCTGTAACGTTTGTTGGAACGGGAATTGTAGATCCAATTATCCAGGCCAATGAGCAAACCATTGGGGCGATGCTCTACGCTGCCATGCGTGGCGTATTCCGAGTCGACCAGTATTTTTTCGTCGGGAACCAAATCGTTGTTGGTGTCGGTAACATACCAGAGTTTTTCGTGCTCTGCCACTAGAATGCCATCCTGAAAACAGCGCAGGGCCCGGGGCAGGACCAAGTCATCGAGGAACCGGGTTACTTTGTCCATTTTTCCGTCTGCGTCCGTATCTTCCAGGACAGAAATACGTCCGATCTTTTCAAATTGCCCCGTCGCATTGATATCCGTCATAAACCCACGCATTTCCGCGACCCACAAGCGGCCCTCGGTATCCCAATCGATGATGATGGGATCTTCGATCATCGGCTCGGAAGCGACCAGCTCGATTTTAAATCCTTCCACCAGTTCAAAGCTGTTTAGGGCTTCTTGCGGAGAGAGAGGAGGTGACAGAGTTGGTTTGATATGGGCAGGTAAGTCCGCTTGAGTTTCATAACGTTCTTGCCCTGTGACCTGACAGATAGAGCAGGAAAGAAGAAATGTTAAAAGGTATCTGATAACTCGGGGCAGGGGAAATATCATCAGGTTCATTCTTTTAGGGACAGGAAAAGCTCAAACGGTTAATATGCCTGTGGCGAGATCAGAATATTTTTGAAATCGGGGCGTAAAGCCCCTCCTACAATTACTCACCAATCGAAAGACGAAATGTAGGAGCGGGTTTACCCCGCGATCCGTACCGCCATCGACATTTCTGTCGAAAAAAATGTTTTTCTCGCAGTGCTCCTTGAGCATTCGCCTTTCAGGCTCTGTAGCTCCTACATTTTAAATCCCGAATCGAAGTGTATGAGCTACTTTACTAGCGATTCCGAGAATCGAGATCAGAATGGATCCTTGGCTGGAACGTTGTATTGGCGCTCAAGCTTGGCCATCGTTTTAGTGAGCCGTTTAACGATGCCGTCGTAGTTGGGATTCTCATACACATTATTAATTTCCTGTGGGTCTTCCTGCAGATCGAAGAGTTCCCATTCATCACTCACGTAAAAGTGCATTAGCTTGTAACGGTCGTCGCGGACGCCACGGTGCCGGGCAACTGAATGAGGCCCAGGAAATTCATAGTAATGGTAGTAAATGCTGTCCCGCCAATTGGAAGGTGTTTTACCTTTTAAGATCGAAACCATGGATTCGCCGTGCAGATTCTTCGGTGCCTTGACTCCGGCTACTTCCAGGAAAGTGGGCGCGTAATCGATATTTTGTACCAGAGCTTTCGGCATGGAACCGGCTTTTACCTTACCCGGCCAACGAACGATCAGTGGCATACGCAGCGATTCTTCGTACATCCAGCGTTTATCGAACCAACCATGTTCGCCTAAATAGAATCCTTGATCCGCGGAATAAACTACCATCGTGTTATCGGCCAGGCCGGACTCTTCGAGCGTTGCCAGTAAGCGACCTACCTGATCATCGATTTCTTTGATGCAACGCAGATAGTCTTTAATATATTCTTCATATTTAAACTCAAGGAGTTCCAGACCGGAGAGGTTGGCTGCTTCGAAACTGCGGTTACGCGGACCATAAAATTCGTCGAAAGTTTTACGTTGTTCCGGAGTGAGACGTTTGTAGTTGGGGTTCTGAATATCGTAGGTGACGAGGGGCGGATTGATCTTCAGGTCGTGCTCGTATTGCATATGGCGACCAATTTCCATCTCCTGGTGCCAGAGGGGAGACGAGCGGGTCTGGTATAAATCATGGAGCGTGTCTGGCTTGGGGATGACCGCATCGCGAAGGTAGTCGAATTGGTCGGTATCCGGCATCCAGGTACGGTGTGGTGCCTTGAACTGACACATGAGGAGAAATGGCTGATCATCACTTTGTTGCTTGAGCCATTCGATGCTGAAATTGGCGATGGTCTGAGTCGAATGCCCGGAGGTTTGGATCATACCCTTGGCCGTCCTGAATTCCGGGTTGTAATAATGCCCTTGTCCGGGGAGCACCTTCCATTCGTCGAATCCGGTGGGTTCGCTGCCCAGGTGCCATTTGCCGAAGATGGCGGTATTGTAACCTGCCTTTTGCAACTCTTTTGGGAAAGTCCATTGTCCTCCATCAAAACCATCCTTGGGTTTTAGTTCCTGATTGTTTCCGTAAAAGCCATTGGCGTTGCTGTGTTTGCCGGTAAGGATAGTGGCCCGGCTGGGGCCGCAAATGGAGTTTCCGCAAAAGCTGTTGTTAAACAGGGCACCCTGAGCCGCGAGCCGATCCAGATTGGGAGTGAGATCGTGCGCCTTGGCGAAATCCTGCAACCAGGACTCGTAGGCCCCGATGGCCTGAATCGTATGGTCATCGGCGAAGATAAAGAGAATATTTGGAGACTTTCCAAACGCAGTTCCAGCCAGGGTAAGGGCAAAAACGGGTAGTATACGGACCAGGGTAGGTGTGTTTCGCATCATAAAGAGCGTATTGCCTAAGCCCTTTATAACGTCAGGTCCAGAAAT
>JAPUIL010000493.1 GCA_027297085.1 Verrucomicrobiota bacterium
GATATCGTCCACCCAGATTTCGCTGCGAGACTTGCCGGATTCGAGGCACCGTTTGTCCCAGGCAAAAACTCTGGTCTCATCAACATCAAGCGAAAAATCATCGGCTCCCCAGAAGCGAATAGGGTCCGTACACCACCGCCAAACATAATTTTCAGGACCGTTGGTGTGAAGTCTTGAATCGCTCCGGCAGTACCGTACTTTGAGCAGTGACCAAGGATCAGGGCCAATGTAACTAAATGTAACCTTCACTTGTTGGCCGTCCCTGATTCGGCCCTCTTGCAGCCGTTGAATTGTTGTGGGTGCATTGAAACTTTCTGCCCAGCGCAACGGGTATTCAGCCGGTTCACCCTCTCCGGCATGCACTTCGCTAACAATGACCTGGAGGCTGGTCTGAGAGGTTTTATGATATTTGCGATAGTCCTCGCTGTGAGTCCTGCCGAAATTCACAGCATAATCTCGGCCTTCCTCAAAAGTAGCAGAACCTGACTCGTCAGTCACAACAACGGGTTCCTGCGCCCACGCCTGACCGCTGGCGAAGTTATGCATGACATTTGGAGCAACTTGCCCCGAAGAGATTTTCAGCGTGTAAGGGCTTGTGCCTTTCATTTCTATCATCTGCGAGGTGCGGATGCCCTCAAGTGTAGTTAAATCGGCGCCCCACGGCGATCTGGTATTGACCCATTTGGCCCAACCGCCCACGCGAGGCCGCATATTGTAACGGCGTGCCTCCCGGTGAAGTTTGGCAAATCTTTGCCAGAGTTTTTCTCCCCTATGCCCAGGCACTTGCATCTCCAAATGGGCATAATGATGCGTAGCCAGATCAATCATATTAAATTTATGTTGTGCGAACTTCTTAAAATCAGCGTACGCGCGTTCAATGAGCCGGTCGTTTTCAAGGGCATTCAGATAAAATCCATAAAAGGCACTCCGCAGCTCCATATCTGGATAATCAACAATTGTGGCTGGTTTCACTTTGAGTTCACCGGTTATGTTGTCATCCACAATTAACTGAATCAGGGACTGAACCCCATAGAATGTTCCAGAACTATCGTGTCCGGCAACAACAACATAGTCGGGCGAGACATCAAGGATATAGCCTTCCGGGCCAGGGTAATCGTCCATAAATTCCCAGCCATGTGACGAAACCAGGCTATCTAAGAAGCTACATCCCGCATCTACTTCACCAATTATTATAATATTGCGGCAAACATGAGAGTTGCGCACAACTTCCAAAGGCGCCATTCCTTTAGCGTGGAGAGCCGCGTTGATCAACTCCACTTCCACCCTCTCCAAGGACTCGGCGTTTGTGAAAACACTAATTTTCGTAGCTGCCATCAAGACGAAGCTTTGACGGTCATCTTTCAATTGGATTTCTTGGGGATGAGGTATGACAGGTAATTCCCACACCGTGCTTGGCTGGACGACTGTATCATCGACAAATACAAGCCCAGCCAGAACGGATCCAACGGTTAGTATTCCAAAACCTATCCAAATTTTTGCGTATCTCAATGGGATGTTTATCCAACCAAGTTATTGATATGCAATCAGATTTAGCATGTTTGGAGGCAGTATGGGTGCGCTAAAATTACTGGATGAAATACGTCTGAAATTGCCGAGTCAAAACTACAGCTACAGTACCGAGAAGTCTTACATTCACTGCTAAACAACCAGAATTGGTAATATGGGGCTACTTTCCTATTGAATTATGTTCAGAATCTACCTGCGAAACTTTGAGTTCAGAATTCGACGAGGTTAGAATCACGTACAGGTAGATGTTTCTTTTCCAATAAATTGTCCCTCAGATGTAGCCAACAGTGTATTCCCAAAGCTATCACAAAAAAAATAAGCAAGTCAGTAGGCACTCGATGCCTGGGATTGCCTACATCCGCCGCAACGGAAATAAGCATAGTGTAACCGATGATCGCAAAAGCAAGTAGAGAACTGAGCAGAAACAGGGGAGTATTCATAGCCATCCGGGACCTGAATTTTTCTCTTAGCGAAACAGGTAATTTGAAAAGAAACAATCCACTGCCGAGCAGAATGGGAACTATCGAGAAAAAGAGAACCATGACCACAAAATGAATGCCTGCCCAAAGAAGTTGGAGTGTTTTTGAATTGAAATTCGAAAGGTCTGTTGTTATCGGAAGCCAGTAAGTCGGTAAGGCCACCACTACCTCTCTCAGGTACTGAAGTGGTGCTTTCCGGATCAGGAGCAGATTCAATCTCAACATGTAGTCAGATAGTTCCAGGTTGCTCAAATTTGTTATTTTTCGCAATTCTGGTCTGGCCAGCCAAATGTAATACAAGCCGTTATGGGAGCTATTATGCCAAGGCCTTCTAAGCCACGCAGTGCGGTACGTTACTCGTTCTCTATCCCTATTTCTAATGAGTGTTTCCCGAACTTCGGTATATTCATCCGGTAGTCTCTCTAAGAAGCGAGCTGTTTTTGAGCTAAGGCCATAGCCAAAGAATGGCGTCAATTTTGAATAATTAAAGTTACTGTAATTATGCCAAATCAGTCCACCGATAAAAATGGTCGAGAAAGCAAAAGTACTAAAGGTGGCTAGAATCAAAAGTCCACGAGACTTTCTTGTAAGACACAAAGCTACGAGCAACATTCCTAAGACTGGAATAAAAATCAACTCGTAGGTGGGACGAACAAACCCGGCAAGAGATAAGGCAATGCTTGATATCACGACGAGGGTTGTATTACTTTTATCTAGCCCCAAAAGTAGAAAAACGAATCCTGCTACTAGAAAGAACTGCGTTAACGTCTCGGTGAGGACATAGGCTGTCATGACCATGCTTGGGGGAATAACTGCTATAAATAAAAACAAAGCAATGATTTTCTTTGAAACGGCCATATAATTGAGGAGGTAAGCCAAAAGAAGTACAGATGTAAAATGCAAGAGTAACTGGGTGAAAAACAAAAGCCGGGTGGGTTGTTCAGAGGAGTTTGTCAGCCACAAAAGAAGTGGGTACCCCGGTGTCCGGCCATGCAACGTATCTAATTTGAGGTCTTGAAGGTCGGCAGCAACCTTCATATATCCTCCCGAGTCATTTACCGCAATTGGCGCACTGTTCCAGGCAAGGACGTAAAATAAGCCTGCAACAAAGACTAGGAGATAGGGCAGTATGTTCGAGTGGCGATCGATAGAACCGTGCTCAAACTTAAATTTGTTGAGTATTGCTCCCAGTTTCATTTTGTACACCTTTCTGCTTTTTCCTAAGAAATCCATCTGGGTGATATTTATGCCTGGCGAGCCACATCCACATCAGTTTTCGATAAAATAGATTCTATTCTTAGAAATTCAACTTGTTTTCAACGATAAAAATTGGTCTATTGCGCGTTTCATCAAAGTTCCGCCACAGATATTCCCCTATGATTCCAATACTTA
>JAPUIL010000494.1 GCA_027297085.1 Verrucomicrobiota bacterium
CCGGCATTATCTTGGAGGGAAAATGGAACCCTTCAGTAAGAAATATGATTTGGAACGAGCCCTTTGCATGCGGTTCGGTGTGGGGCTGGAAGTGGAGATGGCCAATGGGCGGGCTGGTGCTTCAGGCAACTTAACTTTGACTGGAAACGAATGCAAAATTCCGACCGCTGTAGGTGGAGGTACACAACCGGCCTTGAAGATTACCTTGAACCAATTCGGTGACTGGCCGCCCATCACCCGTATCCAGGGAAAACTGACTGGTGAAATTGAAGCTTACCTCGATGTCTGGATCGCCCGTTTTTCAAAATCCTGGGAATTCGATCTTATCGAGATCGATATACCTTTCAATTCCGAGGCCTCTTTCGATTTATCCCCCATGAATATTTCGGAAACGGTCTACGGTTTGGATACGGCGGTAGCTGCAGATTATCTGGGAGCTCCACCGTCGTTGGTGCAGGATTTGTTTTTACCGGGCCAGGTATCAGTAGCCGGGACTGGTGACGCCGTGATGGTCTTTACAGATGTGGATCCCGATACGGGAGAAATGGTACTGCAAGTTGCTCATAGAACCGGTACACATTCCTGGGGAGCGATTAGCGAGCTGGCCCGAGCAGGTGGCGTTGTGCAAGCTGGGGTGGCGGCACTTCCCGGTGGAGGTTGGTTAACGGTCTGGACCGAAATTGCATCTGAAGATACCGGTAGCCTGACTCCGCCTAGTAGCCTGATGTTTTCAACTTCGACGGATGGAACGACTTGGTCGACTCCGGCTGCTATTGCAGGCCTGGATGGGGTTGCATCAGATTTTCGCCTCGTTCCGATGGCGGGAAATGATGTGGGACTCATCTTCCTGGAGACGGATCGAGGTCCTAGCACTAACCACTTTAGTGTGAATGCCATGTTGTTCGACGGATCATCCTGGGGAAGTGTGCAAGAACTGTCTTCCGACGCTATCATCCGTGATTGGGATGCCGAGGGACCTGGTACAACCGGAACCGGAGAGGTGGAGATCGCAGTGGTGACGGTCGATGGAAAACTGATGATCCTGAGTTGGGATGGAAGTTCCACAACCGGCCCGATTGAATTGGTATCCGAAAACGTGGTACCGTCGCTTGAATTGGGTTGCGGGCCCGACGATTTCTTCAGCTTGGCTTACACAGTTAGCGGAGGCGGTATTGGTTTCTTTACCAAGACAACCGGTGAAGCCTGGATGGATCGGGGAATTGTTTTTGAAGGTGCGCTTCCGAGCAGCCTGACGGTATTGGATATGTTTGATGGAGCCGATTATGCTTATCTGGTCGCTTGGACTGAAGGTGGATCCGGCAATGTATTCTATGGTTTTCTGGATGACGAAGGCACTGTGCTTGTAGATGCGGTGAACCTGACTCAAAACGTATCAGGAAGTTATGGAAACTTGATGTCCACTCGCCGAGGTGCCTCCCACGATGCCAGTTTGTTTGCATTCTTTGATAACGGAGAAGCCACCGAGATTCGTACATTCGATGTGAGTCGCAAGGGTGGAAGTATCAACAATGATCGTGACAGTGATACTCTGGATGATCTGGCAGAAATGCGTATTGTAGATTTCGATACTGGGGATAGTATCGATACAGTCGATGATGTGCTGCCTGGTGACGACTTTGACTTGGACGGTTTTACGAACAAGGAGGAACTGGATGCGGGAACCGATCCGACGCATCCTGGAAGCTTTCCTGGTCAATTGATTGAGGTCTCCACTGAAGTAGCCGAGTGTTTTGAATTTGGAACTGTGCCTGGTCAGGTGGCCGTTGTCAGATCTGGAGACGGGGCATCCGAATTGGTGATTAAGTATCAGGTTTCGGGTACAGCGACTAGCGGCGCCGATTACTCATCGCTGAGTGGCGAGGTGACTTTGGCTCCTGGAATTTATGTCCAAGTGATCAACATCGTTCCTGAAGGAGACGCTTTGCCGGAAGGAGATGAAACTGTCGTGATAACTTTACTTGATGATGCGGCCTATGACCTGGGAACCGATACAGAGTCTACGGTTACGATTAAAGATTTGCCGATGGACGAATGGCGTTTGGTCAATTTTACCGAAGCTGAACTGCAGGATGATTCCATAACTGGAGACGAATCGGATGCTGACAGGAACGATTTGGTTTTGGTTCTGGAATATGCCTTTGGGATTACCCCCAACAGCCATGAGTATAAAAATGTTCCGATGTCGGTGGTTCTAATTAATCCAGCGACAAGCCAACCACATGCCGGTCTTATTTATCTTCGTCCAACCGACGCTCTAGATCTTGAATTCCTTGTTGAAGTTACGGATGACCTCGGGAGTTGGCTGGGTGGCGATGAGGCTATTGATCCGGTTTCTGTGACCGGCAATGGGGATGGGACGGAAACTGTTGTGGTGCGCGACAAAATCTCACTTGCTAGTAGCGGTCGCTTCCTCAGGCTCACCGTCAATCGTTCAACCAAATAATATTTACTGAGTTTTATGAAACCTAAGCTATCACGCAGGAAGTTGATTAAATTGATGGGTGTTGCTGCGGTCGCACCCATATTTCCTTCTATTGTTGGTTGTAGCGCCGGCAGATCAGGCTCGAAATCCTGGCCCATTTTGGAAGGAGTAAATACTCCGAAGTTGTGTCTAGGCACTTCTCGTAATGCAGATAAGGCGCGGATGCGCATGATCAAGCAACTGGGTGTCGATCATGTATTGATGGGGGGTCCTGAACGCCCTTGGACAGAGGAATCTCTCAGTGAGATTATGAATCGCTTCGAGGAGAACGGGCTTAAGGTGATCAATATGATGATCGGGGGATTTCCCAACGTAATTTATGGAAGGGAAGGGCGAGACGAAGAGATTGAGATGCTGCAGAATTCTCTCCGAGCAGCCGGTAATGTCGGTTTGCCTGTAGTTGAATATAATTTTTATGCCCACAGGCTTACCGAAGGCTATTACCAGGTGGAAGGGCGGGGAGGAGCTGGCTATACCGGTTACCGCTATGAAGATGTAAAGGATCTGCCTCCAATTCCGGAAAACGGAGCTCACAAAGCAGGTGCTTTATGGGACAACCTTACTTATTTATTAAAGGCAATCATTCCGGTAGCGGAGGCGTCCAACGTTCGTATGGCTCTGCACCCAAATGATCCGCCTGTGCCCGTGAGCCGGGGTAATGAACAGATCATGGCTACCTTTGATGATTGGAAACGGTTGATTGAAATTGTCGATAGTCCTTCTAATGGGGTGACTTACCACAGTGGGGTTACCAGTGAAATCGACGTCGATCCGGTGGAGGTATGCAAGTATTTTGGGAGTCGCGACCGGATCAATCATGTGCATTATCGCAACGTGCTGGTTAATATACCCTCAATTGATTATGTGGAAGTCTTTCCGGATGAGGGAAAGACCGACATGTTTGCTGTAATGAAAGAGCTGGTTAATCAGAAGTATGATTTGGGTATCTATCCGGAGCATCCCCGTCTACTCGATTATGACCGCGACCACCCTCACACCACCTCCCAATATCCTGGAGGTGGAGGTTATGCCGGGTTCACCTACAATGTGGCCTATGCCCGCGCAATGCTTCAGGCGGCTTTATCTCAGTAGTCAGAAAATATGCGTCGACTTGATGGGGTGTGGTTTGCAGTTTGAAATTTTTGTATTCACATCCCATGGCATCAACTGAATATCCTCGTCCGGCTCATAAGACTTTTTCGATTTATTGGGTTTTGGCCGGTTCCCTTATTGGCTGGTTGCCTATGATTTTTCATGCGAATTACCTGCTGGAGTTTTTCTATTTTAACAATGAATGGGACATGCTCCATGACATGGAATTGCAGGGGTTCTTTAATTGGGTATTCGCCTTCCGTGCAGAACTCTTTTTTCCCGTATCCAAATTTCTTTGGGCAGGATTAGTTTTTGCGGGGAACGGGGATTATCACGTCCTGATCTTCGCGGTATTCCTAAATCATATGCTGATTTTATTCCTCCTGGGATACTTGATGCGATTGTGGGGTTTTGGCCTTTTGGCCACCTTGTTTGTTCAATGCGTATTAGGAGCCAATTACACACATATCGAGATCCTTACCTGGACGAGCCAATGGATCGGCCTAATAGCATTAACGTCCCTTCTAGTCATTATCATTCCGTTTGCAAACGCTTACCTGAATGATAAAAAGCTTTCCTGGAAGTTTTGTGTCCTGATCTTTATCGTTTCGGCATTGGGGGCCCTCAGTTTTGGCCGTGGCGTTTTGAATGGGTTTGTCCTGCTGGGAACCTGTTTGCTTTTGTTTGTTCTTAAGGATTCCTCTCGAAAACACACTTGGTTGCCCGCGATTTACGCTGTTATACCTTGCGCTCTGGTTGCATTCGTTATTGCGGCCTGGTCCTTTTCTCGCACGGCGAATCTCGCGGATAGTGGAAGCCAGGTGGATGCAATAATATCCTGGTTTGCTTACAGTATTTCGCTGAATCCGTGGTATCAGCAGATTAGAGGGCTACAAATCAGCGTAGGCCTTTCGGTTATGTTGTTTGCATTAAATTTTGCAGTGATTGTTGTTGGTATTCTACTGGCAAACCCAAAGCAGCGACCCTTCCTTTACCTGCTGATCTTGTTCTTTTTAGGAGATGCAGCTCTCCTTGCACTGGGAAGAAATCATCTACCAATAGAAACCGTGCCAAGCTGGCGTTATCAGTATTTCTCAATTCTGGTATTTGCTCCATTCGTAGGGATTATTTTGCATAGGATTGTCCAGTTTATTCCGCTTCAACCCGTAAGGATTATCATCAGCGTTGTAGCATTATTGTTGGTTACAAAATGGGTTTTTGATCCTTGGGCGAGATTCCTTCCGTCCTGGTCGGACAGTCGTGGTACCCAAACCAAGCTGTTGCTTGAATCGGACGAATTAGATCTTAAGGCTCACAACATTTACGGATTTCCAAAAATTACCAATGATCGCGCATTGGAACTTCAGGAAAAATACAACCTGCATTGAACCGTCATTTTTAGATCTAACCGTCAACTTCCATGCAATGGCGAATTGTCGCGGTTTGAGGTGCAATCTCAAAAGAAAGACCTGAACCAGCAGGCCTGCTAATTTGGTTCCGCGACCACCATGATCCATGGAAATGGATTCAATTGTTCAATTACCCGGATTCCGTTATCCGAAAGGAAAGCTTTAAAATTCTTTACGCCCCAGTGATTCAGATGTCCCGGAGTATTTCCCAAGTCTCTCCAGTATTTGAATCGGATCATATTGAGTATCCTCCAAATGGGTTCTCTGGGAACTGAAAGTATATATTTTTGTGCATTGAGGATTCTTAATGCCTTAAGACCAAGCAAAGGATTTTCCAGGTGCTCCAATACTTCACAGCAAACAATAATTTCCCGTTTATGTTCGGCCGGGTTGAGGTCGTAAATACTGAGATGTTTAAATTCAATCATCTCCTTATCTCCCTCTAGGTTTTCATGAATAATAGCCTTTGAGAAATCCGTCGCCAATACGTCGATATTGTATCTGTTCCTAATCAATCGAGTAAGTCTTCCCTCGCCGCATCCAACCTCATGCAAGGATTGCGGGTTTAGTTTATCCAATGCTCCAAAAAGACTCGCATCAAACCCCGATACCAATCTGCGTGCAATTGGATTACTCAGGTTGGATTTATCGGTCAGATTACCAATAAATATACCATCTTGCAGTCGCTGTTTGTGATTATTCATCCTCAATTGTTACCTGAGTTGTTGTAAAAAACACTCCACTGAAAATAAAACATATCAAATCTCCCACAATGGTACTGACTCTCATTAAAGTGGCGATGTAGAGGAGCTGCCATCCTAATTCTTCTGATTGAGCAAATGTCGAGTAAACGGCTTCCCTAACCCCCATCCCTCCGGGAGCTCCCAAAACCACGAATCCTGCCGCCCATGCTATTGAAACCATCTCCAGTACCTCAAAAAATCCAAGCTGCGGGTTGTCAGCTACCACCGTAGAAAAAGAAATAAACATACATGATTGGAAGAAGAAAACTCCGGAGTAGGAGATTCCGATGATTGTCCAAGCAATTGGATTGTTATATTGTATATTACGAAATATATACAGCCTGCGTAATAAGTTCGTTTTGATTAGTACTATAATAACAACGAGTATTAATCCGGAAAGAACCAGCAAACTAGCTTCAAAATATACCTGCTGTGACAGGAAGCTGATTCCCAATAGTGATGCCATCAGGACAAGAATCAATGACTCGAGCACAATACTAATACCTGCGCTTGATAATGTTACCCCGTGCTTATGCGCCAACACAGTACGTCCTAGGTGGTGAAAAATATTTCCAGGTAGATATTTGGCTGCCTGAGTTCTGAAGGACACCATGATAGAGGTTCTTGTACTTATTTTTTCTCCCAGAATGATAATAATCCAACGCCAGCCTACGCCTAATGAAACGTTAACCATTACCCAGAAAATACAAGATACGGCAAAAGCCAAAAACAGATCAGGTCCGAAGTCATTCTGAAATACCTCTCGCTTCAAATAAATTTCCCGCCCCACATATGCGCAACAGAGAATACTCAGGAGAAGTCCAGTGAAACGAAGTACTTTTTTGAGTTTCGTTTGCTTGACCAGGGACTCGCTCATAAGAAACGCAAGACTAAGATTTCCTATCCGAAATAAGGTCTTCGAGTTTACTTATTCGCCATTGGATCTGTTGAAGTAACCTGCGATTTACTGAAATTAAATCAGCAATGAGGGCAACTATTGCCAGCAACAATCCCGATCCCATTAGCAGCGCCGATAATATAACCGACTGAATGTGTCCTTCGCCTTCACCCGCTAAATAATAGACAAGAAATCTTACTCCTAATAAAAAACCGGAAATAAACACCAATGCGGCAAGAAAGCCGAAAAAGCGCATTGGCCTGTAAACGACAAAAATCCTGAGCATCGTAACGATTGATCCCTTAACGTAGGAGGATAAGCTTTTCACAAGCCTGGATGGTCTGGTCTCTCCGTTTACGCGAACGGGAACAGACAGAATTGCCATTCCCTCCTGACCCGCCTGAATGATTGTTTCAAGCGTGTAGGTGTATTTGCTGAATACATTTAGTTTCATAGCTGCATCTCTACTGATTGCTCTGAAACCACTTGGTGCGTCCACGACATCTGTATTACTGATTGAACGGACAGTTTTACTTCCCAGATTTTGAAGAAACTTCTTTAAGTAAGAAAAATGCGAGATACTGGATATGGGACGTTCTCCTATGACGAACTCCGCTTTTCCACTCAATATCGGCTGTGTCAAAACCGGGATATCTTGAGCGTTGTATTGATTATCGGCATCTGTATTCACAATAACATCCGCACCTTGTTTGAGACATTCCGATATTCCAGCGGAAAAAGCCTTAGCTAAACCCCTGTTTCGGGGTAGTTTTACGATGTGATTTACCCCGCACTCTTCAGCTACGGCAACTGTCCTGTCTACACTGCCATCATCCACAATTAGCCATTCAACTGATTCGAATCCTGGCACTTCTCTTGGCAAGTCGCTGAGCGTCTTTGGAAGTGACGCTTCTTCGTTAAAACAAGGAATTTGAATGATTAGTTTCACTATTGAAATGCGCGTTTTTCTTGTGCTCCCTGACAGCTCAGCAGCAGCTGTTGCCAATGTCTCGCAGTGGTTTCTAAATTACCAGCCAAAATCCCACTTTCTCCAACTACCTGGTCCGCCATTCCATAAGAGGGAAATTGAACTTGTTATTCCCTGATGCTCTTGACCGGCGTAGCCCGCCTGAATGGGCGAAGACTGTTGCGGCTGGGTTGGTGATTTTAGCGCTGAGGAAAAAGACCTGATCGGCAGCGAGCTACCTCCTACATTGAGATATGCGATACGAAGTGTAGGAGGTAGCTTGCTGCCGAATAGAATACCAAAGATTTCCGCCCATTCTTAGCGAAGAAAGGAGAATGATTAGATGTAAATGAATTATTGGCGCATTGTTTCAATTCAGATACCCCAATACTTGCCTCGGGGAGTAAAAATTATCCAAACGCGACGCCGGTGGTAAAAGCGAATTAGAGCACATTTGCTACCCGAATAGGGGTTCGGATTGCTCCCAAATGTGTAAATTTGTCAATTATCCTTAAATATTTTGGTTCTGGAGGGTTGTAATTATCTGAATGATGTGTCCCTATGGGAACTTATCCTTAACAACCTGTTTCAAATATTGCTAAGAGTGGTTTCCTCCTCGAACTCCTAAATCTACCTAATTACTATATAAATTATGCGAATTAAGCACTGGGACAATTTTACCTTTATTGCGGGTTATCACCTGCTTCTCATCATGCTGATACCAGCATTTGTGGCCCATTTTGAATGGTCCGCGCTGGTCCTCTGCTTTGTGACTTTCATGCTGGGAGGATTCGCTATTACGGCAGGTTATCATCGGCTTTTTTCACACAGGACCTACAAAGCAAGCCCGTTTTTTGAGAGCCTCAATCTGTTTTTCGCCACCTTTGCCGTGGAAGCATCAGCGCTTCAATGGTCGCATGACCACCGTTTGCACCATAACCATGTCGATACCGACAAAGACCCATACAATATCCACAGAGGATTATTTTACGCACATATCGGCTGGTTGTTTACTCACCAAGTTCCTTTCAATGATCGAATCGTTCAGGATTTGAAAAAGAATCCCCGGGTGATGTTTCAATACAAGCACATGGTGGTACTATCATTGATTTCAAACGGTCTGGTCTTCGCCATTGGTTGTTTGTTCATGCATCCGATTGCGTCATTGTTTGGCGGTTTGTTGCTACGTGTTTTTTTAATTCACCACTGTACCTGGTTTATTAATTCGCTTGCTCACGTATGGGGATCCAAGACCTACGCCAAGGAGTTGTCCGCGGTAGATAACGGTATTCTTGCGTTTCTGACTTTTGGTGAAGGGTATCACAACTACCACCATGCCATGGCCAATGATTACCGGAACGGGATACGGTGGTATCACTTTGATCCTACCAAATGGTTGCTGTGGATTTGTTCCAAAATCGGCCTGGTCTACGATTTGCGCCGGGTTCACAAGGTTCGTTTGCAAAAGCTCCTTGTCAGCAAAGACAGGGAATTATTGCTAGAGCGATTCAAGAGTGAGTTGGATGAAAAAACGATTGAGTTGCGTAAACGAGCTGAAGAACTGGCACATACTTTTGAAGAAACCGCTTCTCTGATCTTGAAAAAGATTAGGGAGCTTAAGGACACTACTGATGCCAAACGGAAGATGTTGAAGCATGAGATTCGCGAACTCAAACGTGAGTTGCGTATACAATGGAAAGCTTGGATCGAGCTTACTCAATTCGCTGTTCGTAATTACCACTTTGCACACGCGCATTAGTAGCGGAGAGCTCCGGTCGTTGTCTGAAGAGAAAATATCAGGTGTGTTTGCTAAACGAATACACATCCTGATGGTTATCCCATCCATTTGGAATATGCAGATTGCATGACCATTGGCCCACCTTCTCAGCTATCTGGCGGATAATCGCCTCTTCTGTCAGGGAAAAACCATAACCATCTCTTGACGGCTCGTATTCTGTGAAGCCAAACCCGTCTTTTTGGTATTGAGCTATAAGCGATTTAATTTGTGTGGGATTTAGTGAGTAGTTTTGTTCACCCGTTTCCAGGATTGTTTCGACTGCTACTCCATGAGTGGTGAATACGCACAGTCCTCCCGGATTTAGATGAGTAAAAAAGAAGGATAGGAGATTTTCGGTTTGCAACTTATCTAAATGAGTAACGAGGGATCCGCACCAGATTAGGTCATAGGTTCTCTTCAAACGAAGTTTGGAAAAGTCCTTCCGTGATAGAGATGACCCAACGCCGAAGATCTTTCTGCAAAACTGAACAGCTTTTGAATCTAACTCCATTGCTTCAATATAAGCTTCCGGAAAGGCAACTTCTATAAAACGTAAAACCCGTCCGTAACCGCTCGGGAAATCCAAGATCGAAGTTGGGGACTCAAGGTTGGAATGCCGGATTGCTTTTTGGATGCAGTTTACGGCAGATAGTCCCACGCTAAGGTAGTGCTCATCGTTATTCCGTAAGTAGGATTTTTCCTGCTTGTGAATCCTTGTCTGAATGTTCTGAAGCCAATTCTTCTCTTGGGATGTGAGATGTTTGGAGGACAAAAGCGATTGTTGAGCAGATTTCAGGGAAAGCTTTTGTCTAAAATTGAACATACAGGCCAGAAAGGCGCAAAACCGGATGAGGGGACCCAGGTGAATTCTAGCGGGTCAGATGCGGCGTCAAAATTTCCTGCCAAATTCGATACCCCGCCTCACTCATGTGAAGTTGATCATTATGATAAAGTCCGTGGAAGAAGTTGCCATCTTCGTCAAAAAAGCGGTCACAGGCGCCGGAGAGATAAATAATACGATCATCTTTACCGGCTTCCATTTGAAAGAGGTAGTTTAGCGCCAATTCGGTATTAAACCCTGTATGGCGTTTGGGACTGGGTCGAGAGGCTAGCAAAAGTAATTGGTTATTCGGAACGCTATCAAACAATTTTCCATAGAATTCCCGGAAATCTTCCAGCACTTGTATGGGTGATTTTCCGCTCCAGATATCATTGCCACCGCAGTAGAAAACTGTGATTGACGGCCTGTACTTCAGGACCGTTTCTTCTATATAGTGGTTTACATCTGAGATGTGGGATCCACCGAAACCACGGTTCAGCGCCTCAATTTTAGGGAGAAATTTGGGCACATCCATTCTTCGTATACTCGAGCTGCCCACAAACACTATGCCTCCTGTGGGTAATGGTGCACCTGAATCCGCCGCAGCAAAACCTGCAATGGTTTCCGCAAATCGGGTTGGGTCCGGGTCCGAAGAAACTTCTCCTAGTAAGCAGATTGGCTGACAAGCAGTTATCAGAATAAATAGAAATAGATAAGTAGGTGTCTTCATGGTTTTGGCCTAGATTGCTGGTTCGGGGAGACGGGTCGAGTGAAATTGCCGGATCTTATAGGCCTAAGGTGCAAATATGAGCTCATTTGCAGGCATTTTTGGCCAAAGCTTATTTCTATAGTTTGTCCTGAGATTCTTTCTCTAATCTCTGTGTTTGCCGTCCTTTACCAGTTTCTAGATGTAAAAATATTATTGAATCAGGTGTAACCTTAGGTTTGCACAAATCGTTTTCGATCCATAGACGTATTTCCCTTTGTTCCCTAGCCAATTCTGCCCCGTCCGAATGACGAATCATTTTACTTCCGAACCTGACCCTAACCTGGTCCCATTTAACTGCTCACGCACGCGTATAAAGCTGATTTCCGCTATTACTCTATGTCCTCTCATTTTTTTGAGTGGATGTGTGACCCAAGCGCCGCCAAGTGAGGCCGGAAACCTGCCGGTAAAGGCACCTGCCACCTTTTTAAGTGACCATGACAAGGCACCTTTCTGGAATGAAGGCTGGGTTCGGGATATTCAGGATCCACAATTACCCGGAATCATCGCCGAGGCATTGGAGCACAATTATAACCTGATTCTGGCCGAAGGCCGATTGGATGCTGCTCGCGCAACCGCTGTGGTTCAGGGATCAGGTAAATATCCAAGCTTGAACTTATCCACAACTGGTAGCCGATCTCAGCGCAATAATGCAGGGGGATTGGTGGTTACGAGTAGGCAAAGTAACAGTTTTGCACTGACGGGACGCACTAATTGGGAATTGGACATTTGGGGTCGCG
Organism: Verrucomicrobiota bacterium; assembly: GCA_027297085.1. GTDB lineage: Bacteria > Verrucomicrobiota > Verrucomicrobiia > Opitutales > UBA2995 > UBA2995. The sequence goes on from JAPUIL010000494.1 coordinate 11,716, forward strand.
TACGCGATCAGGCCAATGCCGGCTATGCCAATTACCAGGCTTCAGTGGAAGATTTCAGAGCAGCCCGATTTTCCATAGCCGCACAAACTGCCAGGGCTTGGTATCGGGCCATTTCATCGGAAATGCAACTGGATGTCGCCTTGGATAGCCTGGAGACATTCGAATCGAATCTCGAAATCGTTAGTGAAAGCTTTAAACGGGGCATTGCCCGGGCTCTCGATCTGCACCTTATGCGAGCGAACGTAGCCAACTCCAAAAGTGGCTACGAGCAACGTCTTAGGGCTCGAGACGCTGACAGGCGGGTACTTGAAATTATTCTTGGCAGGTATCCAGCCAGAGAGATCGAAATCGCCAAGGAGTTTCCCAATATCAAAAATTCGATTCCGGTGGGTCTGCCGGATGAGCTCTTAAATCGCCGGCCTGATATACGTGCCGCTGAACGCCGGCTTGCGGCAGATTCGACTACAATTAAAGCGGCTAAAAAAGCCATGTTGCCGGGAATCAATCTGAATGGAAGCCTGGGGACCAGCACTCCGGAAATTGGCTCATTGACCGACGAACAATTTAAGGTTTGGAGCTACGGCTACAATATCAGCCTTCCCATATTTTCGGGAGGCCGTTTGAATGCCCTCAAAGACCGCGCCTATGCTATCTATAAACAATCGCTGGCTAATTATGCACAAACCGTTCTGGACGCATTTGAAGAGGTGGAAACGGCCCTCGCCAATGAGGGATCTTTGCGACGGGATGAAGAAGCCCTTCGCGAAACCGTAGTTGAATACGAAGCGGCGGTTGACTTGGCTTGGGAGCAATACGTCCGAGGATTGGTAGACATTATCACAGTTCTCGACTCTCAACGCCGACTCTATAACGCCATCCGCTCATTGATAATAATTTCTAACCAACGTATTCAAAGTCGCATTGGTCTTTATCAGGCTCTTGGCGGTGGCTTTGTGGACGATGATGACGAATCCCTGACCATTAGATAAAATTTTCGCTATGAAAGTATTAAGAATATTATTACCCTTGTTTATCCTGGCGATCTCCGGAGGAGGAGCCTATTGGATTTACATAACCAAACCCGAACCGCGTCAGCGCAATTTCAATCCCGGCGCCACCGAGGTTGAAGTTTTCACGTTATCGCCGTCGAGCTATCAGGTTGAGCTTGAAACTCAGGGTACCGTTCAGGCTCGTACTACCAGTACTTTAATTCCTGAAGTTCGAGGACGTATTCTCGAAATCTCACCAAAATTCCGGGAGGGTGCTTTTTTTGAGGAAGGCGATATGCTTTTGAGAATCGACCCTCGTGACTACCAAACAGAATTAATTGTTGCGGAGGCTAATCTTTCTCAAGCCGAATTATCATTGTTCGAAGAGCAAGCCCGAGCCGATCAGGCCTACCAGGACTGGAAGCGACTCAATCTTGAAGAGGAGCCCGGCGACCTGGTTTTGAGGACACCCCAGTTGAAACGGGCCAAGGCCAATGTAGCCTCCACCGCAGCACGTTTGGAAACAGCCCATCGTAACATAGAGAAAACAGAGATTACCGCGCCCTACGCGGGTCGAGTGCTCTCACAGATTGTAGACATAGGACAATATGTTTCTCCGGGAACCCAGCTGGCCAGAATTTATGCGGTTGATTTTGCCGAAGTACGTTTGCCTCTCACTGAAACCCAATTGACATTCCTGGACCTGCCCGAAACCTACCGGGGAGAACAGCCCAACTTTCGGGAGGGTCCCACTGTTACTCTGTCTTCTACGGTAGCGGGTAAAACCCACGAGTGGCGCGGGCGGATTGTGCGAGCCGAAGGAAGCTTCGATATCCGCACACGTCAGCTCTTTGTTATTGCCCAGGTAAGAAATCCTTATGGGCGAACGGCGGATGATCGTCCACCCTTGAAGATGGGTTCCTTTGTTAAGGCGAAGATTAGTGGCTCTACATTAGATAATGTATTTGTAGTACCTCGTAGATTGTTGCGGGAAAACACCTTTCTGTTGACCGTGGATGATGAAAACCTGCTTCGCCGTAAGATCGTTCACATTGTTTGGCAAAATGATAATTCTATCATTGTAGACGAAGGGCTTGCAATCGGTGATCGTATTTGCCTGACCGACGTACCTTTTGCTTTGGAAGCCTTGCCGGTTTCAGCAACCGAATTGGAGAAATTACCCTTTGAGGTTGAGAAGGTAGATGTACAGGAAATTGTAGCACGTCGAGCTGCAGCTCCTCCATCTGGCGGTGGTCCTGCAGGTTTCCTCGCTCAGATGATGACCGCCATTCCGGACGATAAACCTATACCCGGTGAATTGAAGACCAAATTGGATGCCGCTATCGCCAGCGGAGACCGCAATCAAATTCGTCCACTTATGCAGGAAGTTCGCGATTGGGCAGAGACTCAAGGAATTGAACTACCAGCTGGTCGTGGTGGCCCACGTGGATAGTATAAATGGATACCCCTGAAATGAAAACCCAGTTACCCCAAGAAATATGCATGGAATAATCGCCTGGTTCGCACGCAATGGCGTTGCCTCTAATTTGCTGATGATTGCCATCCTGGGAGGTGGGATCTGGTCCATCTCCAATAAAATTATTCTGCAGGAGTACCCGGAATTTCCTAGTCGAGACATAAGAGTAACCGTCTCCTATCGTGGTGCCACTCCCGGAGAAATCGAACAGGCCATTGTTACGCGCCTTGAAGAAAGCCTCTATGATATTGAGGGCGTCAAGGAAATGGAAGCAAGAGCCAGTGCCAACTCCGGGTCGGTAACGCTGGAAATTGAAGATGGCTATGATCTGAGCGAAAAGCTGGATGAGGTAACCAATCGTGTCTCCACTATCCGTACCTTTCCGCCCGAAGCAGAACGCCCACAGATCAGTTTGAGGTCGCGTTCTGAACGGGTTATAACCATGGTTCTGTCCGGTGAATTAAGCGAGAAAGACCTCACTAAACTAGGTGAGCAAATACGGGACGAAGTTTCCAATATTCCCGGAATTACCCTGGCTGCGCTGAAGGCCGTACGTCCTTATGAAATCGCTATCGAAATTTCCGAATCCACGCTTAAGCAATATGGACTTACCTTTGATCAGGTTACCCGCGCCATTCGTTCTTCTTCCGTTGATCTGTCGGCCGGTAGTGTTAAAACAGAAACCGGCCGCATTTTGCTCCGTACTAATCAACAGGCATACAACCATGATGATTATTCATCCATCACCATTTTGACTCGCGCCGACGGTACGAAAATCACCTTAGGAGATATTGCTACGGTCATTGATGGCTTTGATGAAACACCAATCGTGGCTCGCTACAACGGCGAGCGTGCTATTGCCATCGATATCTTTAGGACTGGCATGCAAAACATCATTGAGATTGGAGATGACGTTAAGGAATTCATTGCCATGAAGCAGGGACAGTTGCCTGAAGGCATCAAGTTGACTTATTGGTCCGATGATTCGGAACGGATCAAAGTCCGCCTGTCCACCCTCATGGATAGCGCCATTATAGGTTTCGTTCTTGTACTTCTCATTCTATCTCTTTTTCTCCGGCCAACTTTGGCATTCTGGGTAGCATGGGGAATCCCGATTGCATTTGAGGGTACGTTTTTATTACTCCCTTACATGGGTGTTTCACTCAACGTCATTACCCTCATGGCCTTTATTACTACCTTGGGTATCGTAGTAGATGATGCTATTGTGACGGGGGAAAATGTCTTTCAGCATATGCAACGAGGTGAAAACCCTCTGGCCGCATCAATCAAAGGAACCCAGGAGGTGGCCATTCCGGTTATTTTTGGTGTTATCACCACGATGGTGGCGTTTTTTCCGCTCATGCTACAATCTGGCACCGGAGGGAGCATCTACAAGAACATCCCCATGGTGGTCATACCGGTTTTGTTTTTCTCCTTAATTGAGTCTAAGCTTATTTTACCGGCCCACTTGAAGCATTGCGCCCATCTGGCGGACAAAAATGAGAAACAGAATATTCTCACCAAGTTTCAACGGTTTTTCGCGGACGGTCTGGAACGGTCCATACTGAAATATTACCGGCCTGTCTTAAATTGGGCTTTGATCAATCGTTACATTTCCACCGCTGTTTTCATAGGTTTTCTGCTGGTCTTTGTGGCCCTTGTTTTAGGCGACCGGATCGGTTACCGCAGGCGAACCAGCACTCCGCAGGATACGACCACCATCACCTTACAAATGCCGGCGGGTACGAATTTTGAATCCACCTTGGAGAAGGTGAGGATCATTGAAGCAGCTGCCTTGAAGTTGAAAATGGATGTGAACGAACGATTTGGCACTACGGTCATTCAAAACGTTTTTGCCACAGCAGGCGGACAGCCTTTTGGCGAACAGGGTCGACGTGGAGGTCCTTCGGCTGGAGTGGCCGAGGTAGGAGAGATTTTAATAGAGCTGACGCCTTCCGAGACACGGGATGTGGACTATGGGGGCAGAGAGTTGGTTGCTGAAATGCGCAATCTGGTTCCTCCTATGCCGGAGGCAGAGCAGTTGAACTTTTCTTTTCAACGGGGAGGTGGCCGTGCTGCAATGACGTTCAAGCTTGTCCATCCGGATGTCGAAATGCTTAAGGCAGCTTCCGCGGATCTTCAAAGGAAATTGGCTTCCTTTGAAGGCCTCTATGACATCGCAGATTCCTACGAAAGGGCCAATGATGAGTTTGAATTGGACCTGAAACCTGAAGCCGAGTACCTGGGTGTAACGGCATCAAATCTTGCTCAACAGGTACGGACCGCCTTTTTCGGTTCGGAAGCGCAACGCATTCAACGAGGCCGCGATGAAATTCGAGTGATGGTCCGGTATCCAGAATCGGAACGTCGTTCACTAGGTTCCCTGCAGACCATGATGATCAGAACGGCAAATGGGACCGAAGTGCCATTTGAAACGGTGGCCGAAATTATTCCTGGAAGGAGTCTGCCTTCTATCCAGCGTGTAGACCGTAAGCGCATCATCGAGGTGACTGCGGACGGCGATACCCAGGAACTGGACATCGAATCGATGGAAGCGGAAATTCTGGAAGTATTCATACCCGAGCTTGTGGCTACCAAATATCCCGGTATGCAAATTGAAGTGAGTGGGCGGGCTGCTGAGTCGCGAGAAAATCAACGTGAAATGATAATGGGAATCTATTTTATTCTGGTGGTTATTTACGCTCTTTTGGCCATTCCCTTTAGAAGTTATTTTCAACCGATTATCGTTATGTCAGCCATTCCCTTCGGTGTGGTAGGAGCGATCCTGGGACACTATTTTATGGCCAGATTCTTTGGTTTCAATAATGGGGTTCCGATTATAACTCAGCAGTCTATCTTTGGCATGATGGCTCTGTCCGGAGTTGTGGTTAACGACAGTCTGGTGATGCTTCATTTCATGAATCGAAAAGTGAAGGAAGGTATGCCTTTGAGTGAAGCGGTTCGGATTGCCGGAGTTAGACGCTTCCGTCCCATCCTGCTTACCTCTTTAACT
>JAPUIL010000495.1 GCA_027297085.1 Verrucomicrobiota bacterium
GCTGCGCCAAATAAAGTTATAGAGCTCCTGTGCCCAGTTCGTCCAAAATTTCGCTTTTGAATCATAACCAACGGTGAATAACAGGAATCCGCTCAAAAAGAAAGCAATCCGAAATACCTAAGGGTCATGAGGGACAGACCAGAATGACAGCTTTTGTGAGAAATTTCACGTGAAGAATTGGCGTTAAGGGACCCTCAATACGCACCATTTGAAAATCATTTGTAAAAACCTCGCCTCAGCTTGCCAAGCCTCATGCAGGCACCAAATGTTTAATCCGAAGATGGATATCATCGCGAGCGACAAACACAACAAATCAGCAGTCAACCATTCCCGTATTCGGGCGCTTTGGCGTGTCCGCTATCTGTTAAAATGGTTGCCGCGCAGACGCTCCCTTAGCCGCTATCCAGTCTTGGGAAAATTCAGTTGCCACCTGCGTAATCAGAATTATCTGTGGTCTTTCAAAGAGAGTAGAGTGGCTCCGGCGATTTTGATTGGTTCAGTTGTCGCTTTTCTCCCTATCTTTGGGGTACAGCTACTAACTGTCATGGCAATCGCCCTGATCCTTAAGGTAAATCTGCCCATCCTCGCAGGACTACAATTTATTTCCAATCCGCTTACTCTGATTCCCATTTACTTGGCGAACTATAAAGTAGGATCTTGGCTACTCGAATCCTTTGGCTTCAATCCTATCTCGCAGGGTGGTTCTGGTAATCTGCTTTTCGGTCTACATTCAACATTAGTAGGTGGTATCGTATTGGGATCCCTGGTAGGTTTGTTTCTGTATGGACTTTATTTCGTCAGGATAAAATGGTTACTTCGCACTTCTAAAGTTGCCCTATAAGACACAATGCCTGCTTATAGTTGTCCAAACTTGCAGGTATGCCATTTATCCCAAACACCCTTCTCAGAAACCCTTTTAAATACTTCGGCCTGGCCGTGGTTCTGACCGTTTCGGGTCTCACGAATAATAGCCTGAGTGCTGCCCCAAAGATCCAAATGGGTATCGATGTACTTCAGGCAGGGAATTATTCGATCCTGAAAGGTAAACGTGTGGGCCTCCTCACACACCAGGCAGGTGTGAATCGCGATGGAATAAGCAGCATTGATTTACTACACCGGTCAACCACTGTAGACCTGCGAGCCCTTTACGGTCCGGAGCATGGAATCGATGGTGTGGCTGTGGCTGATCAGAAAGTTTCTAGTGGAACTCACAAGCGAACCGGGCTGCCCGTATTTTCGTTATATGGAGCATACCGAAAACCGGTTCCTTCCATGCTGAAAAATATCGATGTGATGGTCATCGATCTGCAAGACGTGGGCGTGCGATCCTACACCTACGTGAGCTGTATGAAGCTTACCATGGAAGCCTGTTTTGAAAATAACAAGCAAGTGATCATTCTCGATCGGCCTAATCCTCTTGGTGGAATGAAGGTGGACGGCCCTCCCCTGGAAGAAGTATGGGAAAGCTACGTAGGTCCCTTCCCTACTCCCTATGTACACGGACTCACCATAGGTGAAATTGCACGCATGGCCAAAGGGATTAGGGAAGGGACCTACGTAGCTTTCCCATACTTCTTCCAGGCTGGCTGGATGTAGAAGACCAGGTACGCCAACGGGGGCAACTGACAGTAATTGCCATGCGGGGCTGGCACCGGCGAATGCTATGGACGGATACCGGACTTGAATGGGTGCCGACTTCGCCCAACATTCCAGACCTGTCTTCAGTTCTTGGCTACCCAATGACCGGACTGGGTGGACAAATTGGAGGGTTCAAACACGGCATCGGAACCAAATACCCCTTCCGGCTACTTACCTTTCCTGGCGTATCCGCCAAACGCCTACAACAGCGCCTGACCCAAATGAACATCCCCGGAATTCTGTTTGAGGAAAAGTCCTTTATCCAATACAATGGAAGACGAGCAGTTGGGGTCTACACAACAGTAACCGATTACTACAGCCTGAGACCTACTGAACTGAGTTTCTACATGATGAAGCTGTCAGCGGAATTTCTGGGAACCAATCCCTTTAGTAAGGTGCCTTTTTCTCAAGAGCGTTTGTTCAATAAACACGTCGGCTCAACAGCTTGGTGGGAAGCGCTTTCTACTCAGGGAGCCCGGGTGAATGTCGCAGCTTGGGTCCGGCAGTGGGAGAAACAAGCATACGCTTTCCGCGAAACAACTAAGCGTTTCTGGCTATATAAGTAGGGAAAGTCCAGGAATATAGAATCCAGGAGGTAGAAGTTAGAACAGATTCCTAACCCAGCGAAGCCGGAACCAAAAGGAATTACCATTAAACTAAATGCGGCACAGCTGGATGCTATGGCCCTACCCATAGACGGACAATTCCATGATCTCACGATCATGGCTACAATGTAGCCATGGCCGTGAGGCCAGTGATTCGCACTAAGTGGACCGCAATTTCATTAGGGGCTCCTCACGGAGTCGAGGTGTCGAGCTTAACGACTGACAGGCGAGGGAGCGCACACCGGTGCGTGACCGAACCGGGAGGGAGGCACACTCGGCACGTCGGCCCGCAGATGGGTGCATTACGAACATCCCGGACCTTCCTCTGACGCCGCGATTTTCGAACCTCTGCTTTTTAATCCCCTCTTGTGCACTCATCCATTGAGGAGCCCCTAATGCTGCCAGGCAGGTGACCAGCAGGTGGTCCGGCCCCCGACCGTATCGCGTTGAAGCGGCTTTTCGGTTAGTGGGCAGGTCCCACCATCTTTCCAACGGTGATTGAATAGCCAGGAATTTGGAAAATCTCCCCAATCATCGCCTACGATCCGCAATGCATACCTGCAAACCCAGCGCAGCTGCTCGTACAGTGTCTTTCTTTCATAGTCCGAAAGGCTTTTCACCCGCCGCGTAGGCGCCAAGCGCGCGCGCCAGAGAATTTCATCAGCCATCCAGTTGCCCACACCTGGAAATATCTCCTGCATCAATAGCAGTGGTTTAAGCTGAGTCCCCTTCCTTCGATCAAGATGTGTCGAAAAGAATGAGTAAGAGAACTTCTTTGACAGCACCTGCGGTGGAAGCCCAGCCCACCATTCGGGCGCTTTTTTGCTCGTGGCAAATCGAATACGTCCAAATTGCCGGGGATTGTTAAACAGCATCAGACCCTTCTTTGTTTCCAAAACCAAGTGCGCATAACGGTCATCGTACTCAGAATCCTCAGTGAATCTCAGCTCGCCGGTCATCCCCAAGTGGATACCCAACCACCCCGACCGATTGGATCGGAATAGCATTTGTTTCCCGTGCGTCTCGGAGGCGACCAAACGACTGCCAGCGAGAGCGCTGACCAGTTCAACCACATCGCAATCTCTATACAAACGGGTCCAAGGATGCGTCGTTACTCGAATAATCCGCTGACCAAGGCCAGGAGACCATTGTTTGCGAAAATACTCTACTTCAGCCAGCTCAGGCATATCACTTATTCTTCTACTACAATTAAACCGGATTCTGGATCATAAAGGTTCTTGTTGCTAGCGTTGAATTCCAATTTCAGCCGGCATTCAAGACCATACAAATCCAAAAGCTTAAATCCAGTCAGTAAATACACACCCTGCTCTACTTCTTCGGTGGAGAAAGCTAAGAGCAGATGATACCCGTCTTTAGCCACTTTAAAGTCCTCCGAAGGTGAGATGTAAAAGGTGCGTTGGCTACTGTTTACCGTTTTGGAGGAATAGGTCTTTATCTCCAGGTAAAAATAATCCTCCTCCACGATTGCATACAGGTCCGGATAGCCTGCGGTCTTTTTTCTGCCGGAAGGCGGAGTGGGTCGACCGGCCTCCAAACCAGACTTCTCTAACGCTGCGATAACATAAAGCTCCACCGCATTGCCCACTTCATTGATACGCTTGGCTCGAATAGGATTTTCCGCAACTTCAGCTAGGACTGTTTCTCCAACTTTTCGAAAAGTTGGAGCCTGAGCTTCATCCCAATCGTACACTTCGTGTCCGGAAATCAATTTGATTAGGTCGGGCAAGGCGATGCGCCTCCCTTGTTGAGCCCTCCACTCTTCCAATGGCTCAGCCTGCACGCAGCCCAATATAATTCCACTCACGAGCAGCCAGACACTCTTCCGCCAGATTCCAAACATGCCCGCAGGTTAGGGCCACCACCCATTAATCGCAATAACGAGTTTTATCCTTTTGTACAGGCTTTTTTGAATTGCCATCAACGCAGACTGATCGGCTTACTAAGAACTTTTCCTATTCAATAGGTTCAGTAAGTTAACTCCATTTTTACCTCAAGAATTATGTCAAGAACCGTAACTTTATTCACCGGCCAATGGGCAGATTTGTCCTTGGAGGAATTAGCGCCAAAAGCCAAAGCCATGGGCTACGATGGTCTCGAGCTCGCCTGCTGGGGGGACCACTTCGATGTTCACCAGGCCAACAGGAGCAAACGGCACCTCAAGGAAAAATGGGAGCTTTTGCAGGACAACGGGCTGACCTGTTACGCTATTTCTACCCACCTGGCTGGACAAGCGGTTTGCGACCTTATCGACGAGCGCCACCAGGCTATTCTCCCCGAGAAGGTATGGGGAGACGGCAAACCAGAGGGCGTCCGCAAACGGGCTGCCCGTGAGGTGATTGCCGCGGGGAAAGCTTGCCGGAAATTTATGGACCTCAAGCCCGGTCGCAAAAAGAAGGACGACTTCCCGGCGGTAGTAAATGGCTTTACCGGGTCCAGTATCTGGCACCTGCTATACGCTTTTCCTCCCACCACGCAAGTAATGCTCGAAAAAGGGTATGTCGACTTCGCGAAACGTTGGACACCCATCCTCGACGCTTTTGACGCTGTAAACGTCAACTTCGCACTAGAGGTACACCCAACTGAAATCGCATTCGATATCGCGTCTGCCGGACGAGCCATCAAAGCGGTCAACGGACACAAACGATTTGGCTTCAACTACGACCCTTCTCACCTGGGCTATCAAGGTGTGGACTATGTGAAATTCATCCGGGATTTCGCCAGCCGGATTTACCACGTGCACATGAAGGATGTGTGGTGGGGTCATGGTGACGGTTCTGTAGGTGTATTTGGCGGCCATACCGATTTTACCGATCCTCGTCGTTACTGGGACTTCCGTTCCTTGGGTCACGGAGACATCAATTTCGAAGAAATTATCGTTGCTCTGAACGACATCGGCTACGCTGGTCCACTTTCAGTGGAGTGGGAAGATGGCCGGATGGATCGTTTCCATGGTGGTGAAGAAGCCGCCGACTTCGTACGGGCCGTAGACTTCACGCCGAACACCATGGCTTTCGACGCCGCTTTCGATACATCCAATCAATAACACTTTAAATTAAACTGAACTATGAGCACTAAGGCAGGAATCATTGGAGCCGGCGGTATGGTACAATACCATGTAGCCGGTTTTCGCCAAGCGGGAGCTGAAATTCTGGCTATAGCCGACATGTACGAGCCCGCGGCCAAAGCTGCCGCGGAAAATTTCAAAATCCCCACTGCCCTCGGTAGTGTGGAGGATTTGTTGGCTATGGATGAATTGGATGCCGTATCCGTAATCGTGCCCAACAAGTTTCACGCGCCCCTGGTTATTCAGGTATTAAATTCCGGTAAGCATGCTTTCTGTGAGAAACCACCGGCACTAAGCGCAGCCGAAGTACAGGACATGAAGGACGCTGCCGAAAAGGCAGGGAAGTTGGTCATGTTTAATTTCAACAATCGAGCTCGCCCTGAATCCTACGCCATGAAGGAATACATCGCGAATGGAACGGTTGGGAAAATCAACTCAGCCCAGGCTAAGTGGATACGCCGAACAGGCATTCCCGGATTCGGCGGATGGTTTACAACCAAAGAAATAGCAGGCGGCGGTCCGTTAATTGACCTGCTGCATATGGTCGACTTGGCGATGTTCCTCATGGAATATCCAGAACCCGCATACGTACTGGGGAATACTTTCGATGATTTCATAACAGACAAGAATTTCAAAGGCCCCTGGGGTCTACCTGACAAAGAAGGTGGCACAACGGACGTCGAAAGCGCGGCTCATGGGTTTGTAACCTTTAAGACCGGCCAGGTGCTCACCATGCAGGTTTCGTGGGCTGAAATGGTTAAGCGCGAGGAAGTATCCGTCGTATTTCAGGGGACCGGAGCAGGTGGAAAAATCGAGCGCTTATTTGGCAGCGATGGTCTAGATGAAACCTGCATCGACAGCTGTGAGCTCTACGTCCAGGAAGGCGGCAATTCGGTTAACCGGGAAGTGATAGTGGAAGCATGCGAGGACATGGGACGTTCCCGGTCGGCTGCCAATTTTATCCTGTCTATTGAGGGGAAAGAAGCCCCCTTGAATACACCGGATCAAGCCCTCTCTCTGATGAAAGTGATCGACGCCCTTTATGAATCGGCCAATTCCGGAAAGCCGGTGGCCTGTTAACCCCTATTAAATACCAATGGCAATAAATAGAAAACTTAAAATGGGAATGGTCGGTGGCGGCCGTGGCGCTTTCATTGGCGCCGTTCACCGCATGGCAGCCAACCTGGATGGGAAAATCGAGCTGGTGGCGGGTTGTTTCTCTTCCAATGCGAAAAGATCTAAACTGTCCGGGAAGGATTTCTATCTCGATTCGTCCCGTGTTTACACCTCCTACGAAGACATGGCGAAGAAGGAATCCGCACTCCCAGCCGATAAACGAATCGACTTTGTGAGCATAGTGGTGCGGAACAATATGCACGTTCCGGTCGCCAAATGCTTCCTGGAAAGCGGAATCAATGTGGTATGCGACAAACCACTCGCCTTCAATCTTAAAGAAGCCAGAGTCCTGCGGAAGATTGTGAAGAAATCCGGCAAAGTCTTTGCGCTGACCCACAACTACACCGGGTATCCCATGGTCAAGGAAGCCAGGGAGTTTGTGAAAAAAGGCAAACTCGGCCGCATCCTCAAGGTAGTCACCGAATATCCGCAGGGATATGCGGTGGGTGATGTGGACCGCAAGGGTCCGACGAAAATCAACTCCTGGAGAACCGACTCTTCAATAGCGGGCGCTTCCAACTGTATGGGAGATATCGGTACGCATGCCGAAAACCTCGGTCGCTACATCACAGGCCTGAAAATTGACGAGCTTTGCGCAGAGCTGACGGCATTCATTCCCGGACGTGAGCTGGACGACGATGGCAACGTACTTATTCGCTACAAAGGAGGAGCTAAGGGTATACTCTACGCATCCCAGATTTCCAACGGAGATGAAAATGCACTGAACATTCGCGTTTATGGCACCAAGGCATCCCTCGAATGGCACCAGGAAGACCCGAATGAACTGATCATTAAATATGCGGACAAGCCTCGACAAGTGCTTCGCCGCGGAAATGATTATCTGGGATCAGCGGCTCAAAATAATACCCGCATTCCTTTCGCACATCCGGAAGGTTTTATTGAAGCCTTTGCCAACGTCTATTTGGCGGCTGCTGAAGCCATAGCCGATGAAGTCAGTGGTAAAAAACCGAAAAAATCCTATGACTTCCCAACCGTTGACGATGGCGTTTACGGAATGGCCTTTATTGAAACGGTGGTAAAGTCGAGCAAGTCGAAGTCCAAATGGA
>JAPUIL010000496.1 GCA_027297085.1 Verrucomicrobiota bacterium
TATGGCGGATCACGACGGCATTGCCCCCGGGAACGGCTGGCATGGCCTGGCCGGGAACGTTCTCAGGAACATCATTGCGCATGTAAACGACTTCTCCGTCCGCAGCAGCTAGAACGGGCTGCCCGTATGCAAAGTAGTCGCTGTTTCGACTTCCGGTCCCTTCGTAACTCTTACCATCGGGGCCGATTCGCAGAAAGTCATAGGCAAAGGCCTCGGCAACGAAACGCTTGTGCGCATCCAATGCGCTGTGTTCCGCCGCAACATACCAACTGCCTTCAAACGGTAAACGGCCGATGAAACCTTCAGCGGGCGTCAGTGGGATGGACACCTTGTGGGATGCCGACTCGCCACCACTCCTGAATTCACTTTCAACGATCAAGGATTGCCCCATGAGCCCGGACGGCAACTGAAAGGACACGTCGGAAAGAGCCTTCCGTTCGTCCGGACCCAAAACGAGCGTATTGCTCGGTGTGGCTTCGATTCTCCGGCGTTGGACCGAGTCATCGAAGAGCGTCATCAGCGCAGGCCCAGAAAACTGTCCGGAGACAACGCCTCCCGCCGGTCCAACCAGGTCAAACCGTACCCACTGAATTTCGATCGGTTCGGATGAAACGTTATGGAGTATGAGATGAAAGAAAACACGCCGGACCGGCACCACCTCACCATTCAATTCTTCCAAATACACGGCGTCGGGACGGACGACGATATCCAGGTCTTGCGCTTCGGCGGAAACCGCTAAACACAAGAGCAACAAGAGTATGATCAATACGCGCATGACGACTTGAAGGCTAGTCAAAGAAGTGGTAAAAATCAACCCGACAGGGCGCTACGCGGAATCACAATGGACAATCCATCGACAGAAACAGCAACACTCGGAGGCGGCTGTTTCTGGTGCCTCGAGGCCGTGTACGAAGAACTGGAAGGGGTGCGTTCAGTCCAGTCGGGATATTCCGGCGGCGCTCGGCCAAATCCCACCTATGAACAGGTCTGTTCGGGAGCGACCGGTCACGCAGAAGTCGTCCAGATTCATTTCGACCCATCGGCCACACCGTATCGGGAAATCCTACAGGTCTTCTTCTCGATCCATGACCCGACGACACTGAACCGTCAAGGTAACGATGTGGGGACACAATACCGGTCGGTGATCTACTATCATTCCGCTGAGCAGAAGGAAACCGCCGAGGCCGTCATGAAAGAATTGGACGGATCCGGGGCGCTGAATGCCCCGATCGTGACCCAATTGGTACCGCTGGAAAATTTCTATCCTGCTGAGGACTATCACAACGAATACTACAGCCAGAATCCAAACCAGCCGTATTGTCGTTTCGTTATCGACCCCAAAGTCGCCAAATTCCGCACACAGTACTTCGACAAACTGAAAAAATCATCGACAGGGACCTGATCGAGACCTCCGTCGCCAATCCCGGCCTTTCCCCGAACAACGGGGTCGTGTCACTATCCACAACTTCAGATTGAATACCGAACAAATGTTCGGTATAGTCCTCCAATGCGTTCCGCGCCGATTCGTGTTCAGCTAGAGCAAAAACTTAGAGACCGCTACCGCACTTCTTTCCGTTTTTCCCAAAGACCGCAGCCAGAAACGGCCCTCACCGGGATCGAAGCAGTCGATCAACTGTCCCGGGGGCTCCCGCGAGGACACATTACCGAAATCTTTGGAAGGGATTCGTCCGGGCGGACAACTCTCCTGCTCTCCGCTTTGGCTCAAATCACTGAAAAAGAAGAAGTCTGTGGGCTAATAGATCCCGCCGGCACATTTGACCCGACCTCAGCAGCGACCATTGGAGTCGATCTTGAACGCTTGCTCTGGATCCGCACCGGCCGGGATATCGATCAGACGCTTAAAGCCACGGATTTGTTACTTCAAGGGGGCGGGTTTGGATTGATTGGGGTCGACCTCGGAGAATTTCCACTGGCTACAGTCCGGCGCATCCCCTTTTCGTCCTGGTTCCGACTCCAGAGAGCTGTCGAGGACACACCCACCATCCTGCTTTTTCTCAACCGAGATTCCTCCCTCAAGACGTGCGCCTCGTTGGTGCTTCGGCTGCAATTAGACTGCACCGACTGGTCCCCTCACCTTTTCCGAGGCATCCGACCCCGAGTCGAGATCATACGATCCAAAACGGACCCGACCGCAAGCTGGAACAATGCTTCACAACGCTTCTGGATTCCACCCGCAAATTACTTCCAGGCTGTCGCCAACCGTCCGGTCCATACACCTTTCATAAAAGAAGCATCGAGTATCGAAGGAGTTTCTTGCCATGAGTCCTAACGCAACCCAGAATGTCACCGCACATCATCTCGACGAAAATCGCAACACCCTAAAACCCGGCCCCCTCTATGGGTGTCTCCACATCCCAGACTATCCCGTCCAGGCATTCCTACGGAATGAACCCGAGTTGCGACGGCGTCCGGTAGCCGTCCTGGATGGGACATTCCCCCTCTTTACCGTGATCTCGGCAAATATGTTTGCCCGTCGCATTGGAATCCGGATTGGAATGACAAAACTCCAACTCGAACGCTTCTCCGACCTCACAGTGCGTTATCGCTCTCGGGAACAGGAGGATTCAACACACCAGGCGCTATTGGACTGTGGACACTATTTCACTCCGCGCGTGGAAGATACGGCCACCGATACGATCACCCTGGACCTGAACGGATTGTCCGGGCTCTGGGGAACTCCGAGGGCTATGGCTCAAAAATTGTTTCGGGCAGCGGATAAACTCGGCCTCGAAGCACACATCGCCATGGCTTCGAACCCGGATGCGGCCATCCATGCCGCAAAGGCGGAAGCCGGTATCACCGTCATTGCCGCCGGCGACGAGATGAAAAAACTAAAGCTTCTCGACCTTCAGATCCTTTCCCCATCGGAAGAGGTTGAGGCATCTTTGAATCGGTGGGGCCTTCGGACATTCGAAGATCTGGCACGACTCTCCAAGGTGCATATAGCCGAACGTTTGGGGCAAGAAGGCGTCCGGTTGCAGCAGATGGCACGAGGAGAAACAACCCGCCCGTTACACGTCCTAAATGAAAAGCCTTACTTTAAGGAATCAATGGAACTCGAACATTCAATTGATTCTTTAGAACCATTGACATTTTTACTCAGCCGCTTGCTAAACCAGCTTTGCCAACGCCTCGGCGCCCGAAATCGAACGACCAACGAACTACGGCTCGCCTTGGCACTCGAATCTGCTTCCGACAAAAAAGGCGTCTCGGAAAATCACACATCCAAGGACTTTGTCCGGACAATGCGGCTACCGGTGCCCATACGAGACCCCAAGGTTCTGCTGAAACTACTGCAACTGGATCTGGATGCCCATCGTCCCCCCCGGGCTATTGTGGGAATCACACTCACCGCGGAACCCGCGGAACCCCGCCGCATCCAGAACGGACTGTTTCTTCCGCTCGCCCCCGAACCGGAAAAACTGGAGCTAACGCTTGCACGAATCGGCTCTATCGTCGGAGATGACAACATCGGTTCGCCTAAACTGCTGGACACACATCGTCCCGGTGCTTTCCGCCTGCACCGCTTTGCCATTCCCGTTGGATCTGCGGCGAAAAAATCAACCGCCTATAAATCCGTTTCGCTTGCCATCCGGCTTTGTCGTCCTCCTCAACCGATTTCAGTTGAAATGCAACAGGGCCAGCCCTTCCGGGTCTTTTTCCCCAATAAATCGGGCAAAGTCACGGCCCGAGGCCCCTGGAATACTTCGGGGGAGTGGTGGCGTGACGCCCCCTGGAATCGGGAGGAATGGGACGTCGAAGTCCAAAGCGGCCGGCACCGCACGCTGTACCGCATCTACCATGACTGCCGCACAGGTCAGTGGTTCGTGGACGGCACCTACGACTGAAGGGTTTTTCAACGTAAAGGCGTAAAGACGCAACATAAGATTTCGCTCGGTCGTTCATTCAGACATCCTGTCTGAACGACCGGCGAC
>JAPUIL010000497.1 GCA_027297085.1 Verrucomicrobiota bacterium
ATCGTGATCGAGCCAGTTGAGTGCTGCCTTCAACTCCAGATTGTTAGCGGGAATCCAGTCAATCTCGATGTCCACACCAATTGCCTCTGAGGAACCCGCATTGACCGTCACGGTCTCCTGCTGGCCGGTACCGTCTGCAGCTGTGTACGTGGCCACCACCGCTCTTTGCAGGTCCTTGTACTTGGTGAAATAGGCTGCCGCATTGAATCGCAATGTGTTGTCCAGCAAATCAGCCTTGTAGCCCAGTTCCAGATTCTCATTGGTTTCCGGCTCGTAAGCACAGCGGCTGGGGGTCGCGCAGGTTTCGGAAAAACCGCCGGACAGGAAGCCGGTCGAGTAACTGAGGTACATCAAAGAAGTCTCTGCGAATCTGTGGTCCAGAATCAAGCGGTAAGTAGGTTCATCCCAGTCGTTCTTGGCCAACACCTGTCCGCCATATGCCGAAAACGGCAAGGGGACATTTCGTCCGTCGAACTCGCGGGGAAGCATATTTGCCCTGGATATGTATTGTGAGCGCGTATCGAAGCATTGTCCCTCGTTGATATTGATGTCCTGTGCTTCGGTAAATTCAGTGCAAGGCGCGCCACCGTCTACCCCTCGCAAGAAATCTTTCTCGTCATAGCTGTAGCGGATACCAAAAGTGAGACGCCAGTCGTTGCCGAAATCGTAGGTGCCGTCAAAGTACCCGGCGTATTGATCCCGGTCCTGTTCGGTTACCTGGAATTGGTAATCGAACAGGGCGCGCGTATCCACGCTGACGAAACCATCAGCCGTCACGAACGAGCCGGTTTCCGCGTCAAACACCGGGATTATTGCCGTCAGGCCTACCGAGAAGAAAGCGATAAAATCGAATTCATCATGGTAATAACTGGCGCCCGTGACGAATTCGAAAGGCCCGCCGAGTTGCGAGATAAAGCGGAATTCCTGCTGTATGGTCTCCCTCTGGGTATTGCGCGTGGAGTCGAACAATGTGAGGAATGATTCACCGGTGTAGGTGCTGGGGAAGATCTGATCTTCTTGGCGGAATCCCGTGATCGATTTGAAGGTGCCCTGAGACATGGTCCAGTCCAATTGCAGGTAAATCCCGTCCGTGTCGAGTTGATGCCCTTTGTCCATCTGGATGTTGTCGTTATGCGTAATCAGCGTGCTGAAAACATCACTGTTACCAGCCGCCTCGTTGCCCGGAAAGCCAAGTAAAGGCAACAGGTCGCTTGGCCCGCTCTCGTTCACTCCAGGCGGGGCATCGGAGCGGTCACGGACGAATTCGGCGATCAAGTAGGCTGAAAACGTTTCGCTTGATTCCCACAGTAGCTTGGCCTTGGCTGCGAATACATTTTTCCCGCCGAGCGCACTTCCGGTTCCAGTTACCGTGGTATCTATCTCAGGCGGTGGCGGCGTACCAGCCGGAATGCCGAAAAGACCCCACAAGGGGACACTGTCAGGGAAGGTAGCCGTTGCCTTGTCATCCGTGTAGTAACCGTCGCTGAAATCCCCTATCGCGGCGATCCGCAAGGCCACCTTGTCTCCAAAAGGAACATTCAACGCCACTTTGGCGCTGTAGACTTCGCTGCCCCCTTTATAAACACCGTATTCCGCTTCGGTTTCGCCGCTGAATTCGGACAGCACCGGCTTCTTCGTAGTAATGGCTATTACACCACCGGTAGTGTTCTTACCAAATAGTGTTCCCTGTGGCCCACGGAAAACCTCTATTTGTTGAGTATCGAACAGGTTTAGAAACTGTGAGGTTACGTGGCTGAGGGGAAACTCGTCTATGAGGAAACTGACCGGTGCATCCTGCGTGACGAGAATAATGTTGGTGCCGGTGCCGCGCATACCGCCGCCGACCGCATTAAATCCGGTCGGGTTGGAAAGGACCATGCCCGGCGCAAGTGTGCCCAGAGCACGAACATCATTGAAGGGCGATTCTGCCAGGTCTTTCTCGGTGATTGCCGAGATAGACATTGGGATGTCCTGCAGCGAGAGCTCCCGTTTTGTGCCCGTAACGATGACCTCTTCCAATACAGTTTGATGTTCTGCTTCGGAGGAAGCATCCTGGGCATACGCATTAAAACTTAAAAAACCGAGAAAAACGACCGAAGCGGTCAGTACTGCAAGATTAGGTAATTTAGGTAACATTATCCTGTGGATCATGATCACACTCCCCATCAATGACGCTATGTCCATTAACGTCGTGAAATACGCTACGATCGATGGTACATCCACAAGTCATTGTTTTTTCTTATTTTTTATAATTATTTTGAATACTATTCAATTTAGTTCATAATGCAGTCCATGTCAAGAAAACAAGAAAAAACCTTCCGTTCTTCCGATTGCAGTGCGCTTTACTTGAGCTAAAAAGGTATTGAGGAGCGAATATGATAGATCCCTCGGAATCCCAGATGCGGACTTTCCTAGCAACGGATCAGGCAAGCCCTGTAATCTTTATCAATTGTCATCGGTATTACGCCGAGGCCAGATATCCCGGTGACTACAGCGACGATCGCTATCCCGTGACAGTGTCGGGCCGCGATGCATACCACCGCTATTTCAAAGAAGTTTCCAGCAGATTTGTACATCAGGTTGGCGGCCGTTTGTTGCTGGCGGGGCCGGTCGACCTGGTTTTTATCGGTGAAGGCAGCTGGGACGAAGTCATTATTGGCCATTACCCTTCAAAAGCCCATGCCATGCGCGTACCGGCACTTCCGGGTTATGCAGAAATCGTTCTGCACCGGAAGGCAGGCCTGGAGGTCTGCCAAACCATGGTGTTGAGTCCGCGAAATTTCGTCATAAACACGCTGGCACAAAATCCGGAGAAATGATTGTGAATCTCGACAAAAGTACCTTACTCGATGCCTACCGGCGACTGAAAACCATACGGGAATTCGAAATGCGTATGCGTTTGGAAAACGAAGCGGGCCAGGTGCCTGGTTTCATTCACCTTTACTGCGGTCAGGAAGCCGTTGCCGTGGGGGCGTGCATGCAGCTTGAAGACACAGACTACATAGGCAGCACGCATCGCGGTCATGGCCATTGCATTGCCAAAGGTTGTGACATCGGAGATATGTTGCTGGAAATATTCTGTAAACAAGGCGGGCTTTGTAACGGTAAAGGTGGTTCCATGCACATCGCAGACATGAAAAAGGGCATGCTGGGAGCTAATGCCATAGTTGGCGCTTCACCGCCGATTACTGTGGGTGCAGCACTCACCGCCAAGACACTGAAAACCGGGGGTGTAGCCCTGGCCTTCATAGGTGATGGGGCGTCTAATCAAGGTACTGTTTTCGAGGCGCTTAATCTTGCTTCAGTGCTTGAGCTTCCCATGATCTTCCTGTACGAAAATAATGGATATGGCGAATTCACCGGCATCGACTACCATTTGGGAGGAGGCGATATCGTTGGACGGGCACAGGCCTTTGGGATGCCGGGTGAGAAAGTGGATGGCACTGACTTTTTTGCTGTATACGAGGCAGTTGGCAAGGCGGTAAAGCGGGCAAAAAATGGTGGTGGGCCTAGTGCGGTCGAGGCCAAGGCCATGCGCTTTTTCGGTCACTTCGAGGGAGACCCCCAACTTTATCGCGCAAAGGACGAGGTCAAGGAATTAAGGAAGAACGCCGACCCAATCATCAAGTTCATTACGCATGTTACGAACTCGGGCCAGGTCACCATGGGCGAGCTGACAGTGATCGATGCTGAGATATTGGCCATGCTTGACGAGAAAGTCGCGGCTGCCAAAGCGGCGCCGGAACCTCCCCGCGAAGCGCTCTATACCGACGTCTATATCAACTATTGAGGCTATTTCCTTATGTCCAAC
>JAPUIL010000498.1 GCA_027297085.1 Verrucomicrobiota bacterium
CTTAACGTGTATTCTAAGCTTGAATGGTTAGAGAGTTACCTGCCGGGTTTCGGCCCGGTAAGGAGATGGTGTCTTGCCGACACCTTTTTGGTCCCAGGGAAGTAGGTTCCTGGGACCTTTTTTTATTCGTAACTATTTTCACTTTTATTCAGTTTTCCAAGAAGGTGACCTTCCCGTCTATGAGAATCCTACTGTTATCAATCATTTCGCACCTCTTTATATGGGGTGCCGTTTTGGCGAGTCCTACCGAATGGGGGTCCAAAGGCGGCCACCATGTAGAATGGGGAGTCTATGAAATGCTGACCCGGCGCTATTCGTGGGAAGATAGACTCGATCAGGCTGAAAAGGACTTTGGGATCCGTCCCCAATTTGTGCTGTTCTTCAGGGACCTAAATACTGGCCGAGGCTTTCCTGCAGAGCGGGTGGAAAATGCTCACGCGCGAGAAATGACCCCGGTTATCAGCCTAGAGATTTCTCGATGGGGCAGGGGAAATGATACCGGTTATTTGAAGGAAGTGACCGAAGGTAAGTTCGATAAATTCTTCAGACAGTGGGCAAAAGACGCCAAAGCGTGTGGGCTGGCGGTGATATTGCGATTTGGATTCGAAATGAACGGCGACTGGTTTCCTTGGGGTAACCAACCCGAGTCATTCATCAACGCCTGGCGCCGAGTCTATAATATCTTCAAGGAATTGGAATGTAACAACATTCAGTGGATGTTTTCACCCAATGTCTTATGGGCGAAGAGGACTGCAAAAAAGGACCTCTACAATTATTATCCGGGAGATGCCTACGTGGACGTCATCGGTCTCGATGGCTACAATTTTGGAGACCATTACGACAAGTGGCACAAATGGCAGACCTACGAGGAGGTTTTCGAAAGTTCGATCCGTGCATGTATGAAGTTCAATAAGCCCCTCTACATATCCGAGATTGGTTGCGCGGATGATTTGCGCAAATCTGCGTGGATTAAAGATTTTCTCGGAAAAATATCTAAGGATGAACGGATCAAAGGCTTTATCTATTTCAATCACTTTAATCCTCGAAAGCAGGAACCTAACTGGCGTTTGGACAGCGATGAGGATTCCCTGAGGATTTTCCGTGAGTGGGCAGAAGTGAACGCGACCAGAATTTTGGATATGGGGGAATAATTTTGCGACTTTGATCCCAGGAGCCGGGTTTTTGAGGCAAACAGCCCATTATGATAAAACTAATTGTACTTATGGTTTGTGCCTGGATTGCTTTGTTGGTTTTTCCGGGAACCTTGGCGTTGGTTGCTGGGATAGTCCTCGTTGGCGCACTGGCAGCTCTTATGATCTCAGGTATCGGTTCGGTAATTTCCTTTGCCGGATCTACTGTGGCTTCCCTTCTGGGAGGCTTGTTCGCCGTCTTGGTAACCTTAGCAGTTGGAGTAGCTCTTGTAGTTGCTTTCCCTGTTCTTCTCGTCGTCGCTATACCGATTGGCCTTCTTCTCCTGGTGGGAGGGCTATGTTGCAGCTTCGTTTGCTGCGTTGTTTAGCGACCCGCATTGCCAAATCGAATTATTCGATCCCACAGGTTAAGGCTGCGGGAAGCCGGCCATTTTGAGCCGTAAGATCAGCTTTTTCGCAAAAACTTATGGTTTCCAATGACTACAGTTTGACGCATCGCCCTCATCCAGCTTACATACTCGGTTACTACGGAATAGTGGGTGGCTCCATGCGTCAGGTCGGTTAATGTGCCTTCATACATGCGATCGGTGATCCTTAGAGCTATACGCCAGTTAGAATCACGCGATGCCCGTGTTACATGGCCTGCAAATCCACGACTTCCTGTTTTTCCGGTGGAGGCGCTGTTTAAAGACGTGAAAGCGTAAGGCTTCCTTACTTCTTTGTAAATACGACTTGGATTGCCACCTGCCCGGTTGTTCATCACATTGGCTACGGCAGTCATGCCTTGTTCTCCCTGATCCGATGCTTCCAGGATCAGGCAAGCTGCTACGATCTGCCGTTCCCATTGATCGGGCGTGTAGTTTAAAGCTGTGGCTAAGGAGCTAGTCCCAAACCAGGCCAATGCGGCCAAGGTACTAAATATAATTCTTTTCATAATATTCGATTTTTTAGGGTAACTGAAGGGAGTATCGAATAAGGAGCAGGGGAAAATGGGTAGTTATGAAGCGATGGCAACTCAAAATATTTTTTTTTTACATGACCGTCCTATAGCTCAATAGGGCAGTTAAAGGTTCGATTCTCCCTGAAACCCGCAACAAATCGGGACAAATTGACCGATTGAGGCTTTGAGGTTTGGAGGTCGTTATTCTGCCCAAAGGCTGGGAAATTACCGGGAATCTACGAAAATATGGATGCTTCCCGCCATTCGGGCACTTTCATCCGCGAGTAGTTTAAACCCGTTTTCCAGAATTAGCCTCCATTAGCATAAGCCTTCGCAAGGATCTGGACTGTGTGCAAAACAGGCGGCGGAGTGTCGTAGCTTTCCAGGTGTTTCTGGATCTGAGTCATGCAGCCGATGTTGCCGAGGGCGAGAGCATCGGGATGTGTGGACATGAGGTTGTTCACCTTTTTACGACCCAGTTCTTTGGCGACGTCTGGTTTCTCGATGTTGTAAATGCCGGCAGAACCACAGCAGATTTCCCAATCCGGTGGTTCGAGTAGTCTTAAATTGGGGATGGCGTTAAGCAACGCACGAGGAGCAGCCCGTTCGCCCTGGGCATGGGCCAGGTGACAGGCGTCGTGATACACCACGCTCTGTTCTTCCGGAAGCTCTGGCGGTTGTATAAGCCCAATCTCCTGGAGGTAGGTGCTGACATCCTTGGTTTTTGAACTGAGAGCCGTTGCTTCAGCCTCGTCCGGTTCACCAGCAAAGAGGATGGAGTATTCGTTGATGCCGGAGCCGCAACCAGCTGCATTGGTTATGAGGGCGTCCACATCTGAAGGAATCGACTTTATCAGTTGGCGAGCGGTTTGCCGGGCACGCTTTTCTACCCCGGTGTGCATGGCCAGGGCACCGCAACAGGCTTGGTCTTTGGGAATGACTGTTTCAATGCCGTTTGCGCTTAATACTTCGAGGGTAGCCCGGTTGATCTCTGGAGCCAGGACTTGTTGGACGCAGCCAGTGAGCAAAGCGACTCTGCCACGGACCGGACCTTTGGCCGGATAAACTTCGGGTAGCGGATCCGAAGGTGGAAGAGAGGCAGGTAGCAGCTCAATTGCCGGTTGTAGCTTCTTTGGCATGATACCTTTCAATGGACGAATCAATCCACCTGCTCGAAATGCCCACTTGGCACGGTTAGCATAGGGAAGTGTATTCAAGATCATGCTCCGCATGATTCTGCGGCCAATTGATTTGGAACGTTCGCTTTCCGCTTTGGCCCTAAAGGCGGTAATCAGGTGACCGTATTCTACCCCGGATGGACAGGCAGTGATGCAGGCATCGCAACCCAGGCAGTTATCAATGGGGTCTAGCGCTTCTTCCATAGGAATGGTTCCCTCCAGAACCTCCTTCATTATGAAAATCCGGCCGCGGGGAGAGTTGATCTCCTCACCCAATTCATCGTAGGTGGGACAGGTGGGTAAGCAAAAGCCGCAGTGTACGCACGCTTCTACGGCTTGAGTAAGTGCTTTTGCTTTGGGTCCGAGTAACTCCTTGTTTATGGCGTGCTGCATGGCGTCTAGGCAGTAACCGGGGTTGACGATGAAAAGGATTGAAACACGCCCTTGGGGTCCAGGGCCTTCTGCACGCGACTTACGAATTTCAGTGAGGCTTTGTTTCCAATCAGAGGATGGGAGGGTACCGGGCCTTTCAGTTGCAGTCCAGTGAGCTTGTGTTCCGTCAATAATGTTTCCAGAAACTCAATATCGGCTGAAGAATCGACTTCAAAATAGAGCGTTTTCCCTCCATTGGTCAGGTGTGTCTTCCAGTCTTTGGTTCCTATAGATTCGATCATTTTAAGAGCGGATTCCGGGTGGGTAACGGTTTTGAATAGGCAGCTTTCCGGCTCAAGCCAGGCAAAACGTTTGATGCGCTGCCATAGCTCCGGCTCATTTTCGCCCAGGATCATGGTGAGCGTGTTACCGATAAGCGATTCCAGTGCCCGTTTGCGCGTCTCCATGGTAGGTTCCTGATAGCCCAAACGGAGGGACAACTGGTGTTTCGAATCCAGTTCTACGCCTTCGAGATCGAATCCTTTAAGTGTTGGCATGATCTGCAGTGCTTCCTTCGCCGATTCGACGCGGGTTTGCAGGGTGACGTATGTTTGGGGTTCCGGAAATACTTTGAAGGACAATTCGGTCAGGATGCTAAGTCGACCCAGGCTGCCGTTGAAGAGTTTTGGGAAATCAAAACCAGCGGCATTCTTAACCACTTTCCCTCCACCGCGAATATAATTGCCTAATCCGTCGACGAACCGCACTCCGATGATAAAATCTTTTAAGGGACCGTAGCGG
>JAPUIL010000499.1 GCA_027297085.1 Verrucomicrobiota bacterium
GACAAAAAGCCGCTTAAGTGAGTGCCATTCCCGTTACTCCTTCATTTTCGTGTAGATTGGCGGGGTGTCGCTGTCGCTCGGGAGAGCGTTGCGTAGTTTAATTCTTCTACTAACTCTCGTTTTTCAGGGTCCTATCGAAGAAACTCACCAGAATATCCATCGCTGGTTTGAAGAAGGGATAGGAGCTCCAGAACGGGTGGGGCGCTTTATCGATGACGTGGGACTCGTAGTAGATATCCAGTGTATCCAGTTTTTGGATAATGCCCGAGTAACGAGTGCCGGGTGAGTCAAACTCGCCATCCATAAAACACATGGGTGGAGTAGCTTTCGAGACATGAAAAACGGGTGATGCATTGTTGTAACTCTGCTTGGCTGATTCCCATGTGCCATCCAGGAATGTGTAAATTCTTCGACGCGGATCCTCACTGGCGGTTTGTAACGCTTCTTCCGTTCTCCAGTCCATGCCTCCCGCCATAACAACGCAGGCCTGGATTTGGCTGGACTCGCCCTGATTACCTCCCAGGCCCTCCAAGTAGGTGGCTGGGCCGCTGGTTCCTAGCAAGCCGGATAAGTGTCCGCCCGCAGAACCACCCACAGATCCGATACGGTTGGGATCTATGTTGTACTTGTTCGCATTGGCCCGAGCCCAGCGAACGGCCGCCTTGCAGTCTTGAATCGCAGCAGGAAAGGGCGCTTCTCCAGACAAGCGATAAAAGATATTCATAGTCACGTAACCGTTTTGAGCAAGGTCCATGGCCATAGCAGTGTAGCTGCTGGGATCGCCTTTGTAGAATCCTCCCCCGTGGATGAATATCACTGCCGGCAGAGGTCCTGATGCTTGTTTAGGTTGATAAAGATCCAATGTTAATTTTCGGTCTCGGTAGCTGGCATATTCCAATTGGGTGTGAGCTTCCACCTTGTCTGAGAGAGTGGGAACGACAGGTGTTGATTTAACGGCAGGTGGGGTTCCTTTGGGTGCGTTTTTCGATTTTCCATATACCTCAATCCAATCCAACCTTGAGGAGAAAGCACTCTTGTTGCCTGCTTTCTGATCGGTAAATCCAATTTGTTCTACTTCGCGGAGATCTGGTGTTTTCACAGATTCTTCTGCGGTGCATTTAATAATACTGAAATGGCGCCAGGTCAGATCTCGTATCCGAAATTCGAATTCATGCCAGTCCTCACTGCCTGCGTCATTCAGGTCACTGATAAACCAGCGTTCGCCGGGGAGTTTTATAAGCAGGTGCAGTTTGTGCCCTCCGCTTTGTTTGCTTCTCCAGCTGACCTTGGCAGATTTTGACGAGAGATCGACTAGTTTGCCCTGTTTCTTTAAGGAAAGAGCCCATGACATATAGCACTGACCCGACCATATATAAAAGGGGTCGTTTTCCTTTTCTGCATGGTGGGATTTTTTAATGCCAAGCTTGCCGGGGCCATGCGTTTCCATACGCAGGTCGGGATTGTTCACATGCTCCGGTGTGATTGGAAGGGCAAAGGGAATTTCCTTCCAGTCCTCCCGAAAGTAGAGTGAATCTGCGGCGACTGAGAACAGTGGGGTAACCACGGACAAAATAAGAAAACATAAAAGCCAATTCTTTTGGGGTAAATGCATGGTGAGTAGTTTGCTGGAAAAACTGTTCGAGAAAAGACCCAATTTGATTTGGAGAATCTACGGCTTTTTCATATCTGGCCTTGTGAAGGTCTACGAATCGCCTTAACACTATGCTTATACTCTCCCTAAAACTTATGAAAAAACTCTTTTTCCTCTATTCAATGCTACTCTTTGTGGTTTCCTCAGTTTTTCCCCACGGCCCGCATGACCGGAAAATCTCGTTCCCTGATGTGCCGGGTTATTACACCCTCAAGTGTGACTTTCATATACACACCGTTTTCTCCGACGGAAATGTCTGGCCCAGCATCCGGGTAGAGGAAGCACTCCGGGATAATCTGGACGCTATTTCTATCACCGATCACCTTGAGGAACTGAAACACGGCGCGGATATTCCGATGCCTGATCGAAATCGGTCTCATGTTGTGGCTACTGCTGCGGCCAAGGGGACTGACCTGATTGTGGTCCAGGGTTCAGAAATTACTCGTTCTATGCCGCCCGGGCATGCAAACGCCATCTTCCTGACAGACACCAACAAGGTGTTGGTGGATGATCCGATTGAGGCCTACCGGGCTGCCAATAAGCAAGGAGCTTTTATTTTTTGGAATCATCCCATGTGGATTAGTCAGGCACGAGATGGTATCGCCTGGCTAACGGTCACGCATAAACAACTGATCAAAGAAGGACTCATGCAAGGTATCGAGGTGGTCAACGAGACAACATACTCCGACGAGGCGCTACAAATTGCTCTGGATAATAATCTCGCCATTATTGGTACTTCCGACATTCACGGACTTATAGATTGGCAATACGATGTTCCAAATGGCGGACATCGTCCACTGACCCTGGTGTTAGCTAAAGAGCGTTCCGCCGAGAGCATACACGAAGCCTTGCTTGATCGACGGACGGTGGCATTGATCAATGATACGCTCGTTGGTCGATCCGAACATGTAACACCTATTGTTGAAGCTTCCTTGGTTCCCGTTTCCGCTGTTTACAGAAAAAAATCGACCGTGGTTTCCGTAGTGCTGCGCAATGTCTCCACGGTTTCCTACACCCTTGAAAATATTGGTGACTATAATTTTCAAACGCACAGTGATGTGATAACGCTAAAGGCGATGGCGGATACCGAATTGCAGGTTAAAACCTTGGAACGTAAGTCAAATTTTAACCTGAAATTCAGAGCCCTGAATGTTGTAACTTCGCCAGGAGAACATCCGGAGGTTATCATTAAAATAACCGTAATTTAAAAACAGGTTTATGCGCATAATTTTAACGTCTCTCGTTTTTACTCTAGGCTTGTTTATGAACCTTCAGGGTGCTGAACGTCCGAATATACTCCTGATTTGCATAGATGATCTGCGGCCCGAACTTAATTGCTTTGGGAAAAACTACATTCAATCGCCGAACATCGATAAACTGGCCTCTGAGGGACGGAGATTTTTTAAACATTATGTTCAAGCGCCGACCTGTGGCGCTTCGCGTTACACCTTGCTGACTGGGCGTTATGGACCGTCATCCAACAATGCCTTGTTTCAAAGGGCTGAACGTATAAAGGAAAACCCAAAGGATGTGGTGCCAAGTCTGCCAGCCTGGTTAAGGCAAAAAGGCTACACGACTGTTTCGGTGGGAAAAGTGAGCCACTATCCCGGAGGTAGAGGCGGAGACGATTGGGACGATGGTGCTATTCCCGAAATGCCGCTCTCCTGGGATCGACACCTTCTACCAGCCGGACCTTGGCAGCATCCGCGAGGCTCCATGCACGGCTTAGCGCATGGGGAAATACGGGGTGATGCATCGGTCATGGATGTTTTTCAGTCGGTCGAAGGTCCCGATACCATTTATCCTGATGGCCTGATTGTGGATGAAGCGCTGAAGCAGATGGATACCCTGGCCAAAGCAGATAAACCCTTCTTTCTGGCGGTGGGAATTATCCGGCCTCATTTGCCCTTTGGAGCACCGGCCAAGTTTATGAAACCTTATCGTGATGCCGCCCTGCCAACGATTAAACATCCTGGGAAGCCGGAGGGTAAGACTACTTGGCACACATCCAGTGAGTTTATGAAATACAACCGCTGGGGCCGGGATCCGAATGAAGATGCTGAGTTTGCCAATGAAGTGCGTAAACATTACGCTGCCTGTGTGACTTATGCGGATGCGCAAGTGGGCAAAGTAATCGGCCGTCTTGAATCTCTTGGATTGAAGGACGATACGGTGATCGTGCTTTGGGGAGATCATGGATGGCATCTGGGGGAACATTCCATCTGGGGGAAGCATGCTCTCTTTGAAGAATCACTTCATTCGCCGCTGATTATTGTTGCACCGGGCACGGAGAAACCTGGTGCCGGAACCACGGCCATGGTTGAGACGTTAGATATCTTTCCAACTCTGTGCGAATTGATTGGGCTGCCGACTCCCAAATCCTTGCACGGTTCTTCACTGGTTCCTCTTCTGAACGATCCCGGAGTTGCCGCCGGGCATAGCGCCATCGCATACGCTAAAAATAATCGTACTATTCGAACGAATACACATCGCTTGATTGTTCATGAGGACGGTTTTATGGAGTTGTATGATCACCGTACAAAACATGCCGAAACGCGAAACCTGGCTCAGCAAAATCCCGATCTGTGTCAGGCTTTGTTGGCTCGGTTGAGCGCGCGGTTGAAGGGAGCTGATTGAGCCGTGCCAATTAGTATCAAGCCAATTTGTGATTTCCTCGACTCGGCTGATCTGCTCAAGCGTGTTCCGAAAGAATTGTTGCCGCTGGCCAAAAACCGGCTGCCTTGGACGGGATATTTAGTTTTTACTGGTGATGAAACATTGGTGGGTATGTGCGCATTCAAGGCTGAGCCCAGCGAGCAAAAGGACGTGGAAATTGCTTACTTTACCTTCCCCGAGTATGAGAGAAAAGGCTACGCAACAGACATGGCTCGCTTGTTGGTGTCGTTAGCCAAGGAATCGGACGAGACGGAAATCGTTTTTGCTAATACGCTGCGTACTGAAAATGCCTCAGCTCGAATCTGCCGGCGACTTGGCTTTGAATTTAAGGGAGGTGTCATGGATCCCGAGGACGGTCTGGTTTGGCATTGGCGAAAATCGGTTGGGCGATAGGCGATCGGATTGTTTCGCAGGATTTTTTGATGATATGGAAGCTTGTCAGTGAGAGTTACGGCAATTTACCTCTGGTATATGAACCGCCGTCAATTTCTCAAAACTACCTCTGCCGCTCTGGCATTTTCAACACTGCCTACTCTTCGGAGTTTTTCTTCGGATTTTATCGATGTTAAGAAACGGGTAGCGATCATTGGTCCCGGTTGGTACGGTAAAGTGGATCTGTTTCGTTTGATCCAAGTGGCCCCAGTGGAAGTGGTGTCCATTTGTGATGTGGATTCAACCATGGCCAACGATGCCGCAGATGAAGTTGCTACTCGGCAATTGTCTAAAAAGCGGCCGCGGGTGTACTCTGATTATCGTCAGCTACTTAAGGAAAAGGATTTTGATTTTGTCCTGATTGATACGCCTGACCACTGGCATGCCCTTCCCATGATTGATGCTGTGAAAGGGGGGGCCGACGTCTGGGTACAAAAACCGACCAGTGTGGATGTGGTGGAAAGTCTGGCCATGTTGGCAGCTGCGCGAAAACACGGAAAAGTAGTGCAGGTTGGAACCCAACGTCGCAGCACTCCTCACCTGATTGAAGCTCGCGACCGTGTGATCAAGGAAGGGCTACTGGGAGCAATTTCGCACGCTGATATATGTTGCTACTTCCACATGCGGAAAAGCTTAACCATAGACCAGGCACCTGACATTCCGCCGCCGGACAACCTGGATTTTGAGCTGTGGACAGGACCAGCACCCTTACAACCATACAACAGCATCATTCATCCTCGTGGTTGGCGGGCATACATGGAGTACGGCAACGGCATTGTGGGAGATATGTGTGTCCATATGTTGGATTTAGTCCGTTGGATGTTGGATCTTGGGATGCCCAAATCGATTAGTTCCATTGGGGGTATTTACATGGATCCAGCCAGTCGGGCCAATATCAGCGACACGCAAACAGCTACCTTTGAGTTTCCTGAGATGAATGTTGTTTGGAACCATCGCAGTTGGGGAGAAGCCCCGGATCCTGACTATCCTTGGGCCGCCATCATTTACGGTGAAAAGGGCACGCTGAAATTAAGTGTCCACAAGTACGAGTTTTTCCCACACAAGGAAAAGAACGCCACTCTGAGCGGAACCCCGTTGTTTGAGTATGAACAGTATCCGATCGACAAAACGGAAGAGCGTTTGGAGCGCCATGTTGCGTCGGCGGTGCGCTGGCATATGTTGGATTTTCTCCGCAATATCGAAAGCCGGGGCCGGCCAGTCGCCGATATTGAGCAGGGTGTAACGTCCAGCATCGCCTGTATTCTTGCCAACCTATCGATGAATCTAGGTCGTTCACTGGAATGGGACCCCGTCACTAATAAAGTGAAGAATGATGATGAAGCCAACGCGCTGCTGGCACGTCCATACCGCAAACCCTGGATTCATCCGCATCCGGATCGAGTTTAATTACGTATAAGAACTTTTTACGGCTGTTTCTTGACCCGACTCAGAAAAATAGGCTCGCAGCCGAAGTTTCAAAATTCTAGCTTGGTTGTCTAAGCCTCATGATATGCGATGAAAGCAAAACTCATTTTCGTTTGGATTTTGAGTCTGGTGGTCCCTTTTGGACTGCCGGCTAATTCCATTGGCGTTTTCGAGGAAATTGAAACTGAGTTGGTCGATCGTGCTGTGGTTATGCAACTTCCGGAAGGAGTGCGGAGAATTCGAGTGCGAATTCGGAATGCAGAGGGATTTTGGGAAACCTGCACTATTGCTCATCTAAAGGGTACTGAAGGATTTCTAAAACTGCGTTTACCTGACGGCGCTAAGGAGGAAGACATCGAAGTAGCTGCCAGCTGGACAGATCCGTTTCCTTACGATTTCTACGCGGGCGAATCCAAATTCGATCCCACCCAGACGGACAGTAATACTAATCGAGATGCGACTGCAGTTCCTGAAACGCTGGATGGTGTTTCCACGGAAACGACGGTTGAGGAGTCCGATATATGGAAGTGGCGGGACAGTACTTTATATTTCTTCAACCAGTACCGTGGACTCCAGGTGATCGATGTGACTGATCCTGCGGTCCCGAAACGACTGGCCAGTATGCGGATTCCCTCCGGAGGAGAACAGTTATATCTTCATCCGACTGAAAATTATGTAATTCTGTTAACCTACGATGGCACCTCGGGTAACGGTCAGGTGTTACTTGTCGAACACACCGAATCCGATGATCTTGCACAAAGAGCGGCATTTCCTGTGCCGGGCTATATTGTGGAATCGCGTTTGGTAGGAAGTATTCTTTATGTGGTATCCCGGCAATGGTGGCAGGAGAGTATTGTCGATCCGGATACAGGAGTTGAACACATCAACTGGCAAAGCGGTTTGGCTGTTTCTAAAATCGATTTGACCGATCCCGCAAATCCGGTTGCAGGTGATCCACTCGAATTGAGAAGTGGCAAATATGATTATTGGGGAGCGCAGGTACAGGCTACCGCCGAAGCGTTGTTGGTTTCGACAAATGCCTACGACTCAGTCCGTCGCCAATCGACTTCGACCGTTCATGTAGTGGATATCGCCGACCCGGCGGTTGATCCTGCAGTTAGTCATCAGGTAGCCGTCAACGGTCAGGTACTTGATAAATTTAACCTGCGGTTGAAAGACAATATCCTGACGGTTGTAAGTCAGGTTTGGCGGGGTTCGAATATTCGGCGTCGCTATGCCAGCGTTGAGACCTTTGATCTTTCTGATTCATCGGAGGAGATTATTGAGCCTTTGGCCGAACTCGAATTCGCCAACAACGAATCGATTACCGCCACCCGGTTTGCAGGAGATTTACTTTATGTCGTCACTGTTTTACGAATTGATCCGCTTTTTGTCATTAGTCTGGTGGATCCGGCCAATCCGAAACTGTTGGGCGAACTCGAGGTGCCCGGATTTTCCACACACCTGGAAAC
>JAPUIL010000005.1 GCA_027297085.1 Verrucomicrobiota bacterium
AATCTGTGAGTTTCATCCTCGAGTGGAACGGGCTCAGGTTTGCCTTCTCCAGCGACACGTTACCCAATAAGTGGTGGCGTGAGCATACCAAAGGCGTGGACCTGTCAATCCACGAGTGTTTCGTTCCACCCCAGTTCATGATGGAGAGGTATGGCATGACGCCATCGGAGGCGATCTTCGTCGGAACGCAAGGGCATACCGCAGCGCAGGCGTTTGGCAAAATCATGTCGTTAACTGAACCGCGTCGAGCGGTCTGTTATCACTTCCAGAACGATTTCGACACGGCGCCTGCGGTGGAGAAGGAGATTCGCAAGACCTACGACGGACCGCTCGATCTAGCTAGGGATTTCATGGTCTGGAATGTGACTAGGGAGGAGATCCGAACACGTATGGCTGTGCCGAACCACGACTCTTTCCCTGCGCCGCCGCAGCGGGTGAAGCAGCCACCGGACTCGATGAAGGCCTACAAGTGGACCCAGTTCAGTCTTTCGGGAGTGGAGCCGGATTCGGCTGCTGTAACCAACGCGCTCATCGAAGAGTTCAACAAGAAAAACGGCACAAATATCAAACCGGCACTCACCGGGTTGCCGTTCATGAAAAAGCAATAAGCGGGAAGGCGCGGGTCAGTAATGACCCGCGGCCAAATAACATTCCTTCACAACCTTTCAGGTTAGGGGAATCAGAGTTTCTTCCTTATTCTTTGGACCAGCTCTATATAAGAGGATTTCGCTAGGATCCGTTTGAACTGGGGCCGGTAGTTGCTAACCAAACTGATGTTTTCCGCAACGATATCGTAAATTTTCCACTCCCCGTCCACTAAAAAGGACCTGTATTTATCAAAAACCTTTCCACCCTTATTAGTGAGAATGCGGCTTTCAATCTCGGCGTAGTCTCCATCTCTCCGCTCTCGCAAAAAAACAATTTCTTCGTCATAGAAAGATTGAAGCCGACTAACGTAGGTACGTTCTAGGAGATCGGTGAATAAGCGTGTGAACTCGTCTCGTTCGGCAGGGGTGAGGCGGCGCCATTGGCGGCCGAGAGATCGCTTAGCCATCTCGGTAAAATCAAATCTTTGGTAGATTGCCTGTCTGAGCTGCTTCCAGTGTTCCTCCTGCCTCTCCTCAGATTGCAATTGTGGGTCCTTTAGGATCGAACCACCTTATCCACAGTGGCTCGGATCTGATCTGTAGGTGAAGCAGCCAATAAATAAGAGGGAAAAAGGTAGGAAAACAACAGGAACCTCGCTACGGAAATTGCCTTCAGGTTTTGCATTATTGATTTTCTCATGGTCATCTCCTCCTGGAGAGACCTATTGCAGGGAGCAGACCAACTCAGATCTGAGGAAACTTTTCAATAAAAATAGGACCTTACAAATTTGGGTAAAGTGTTCGGGGAATATGAATTTCCACGATTTACGATATTTCGTAAGCAGAATTCATGAAATTTTGGGAATTGCGGGAGAATGTCTACAAGCAGCGACCGTCCCTTGGATAAACACGAAGTCATATCGCCGTAACTTGAGTGAGACCGGTAACTATCTACCGGTTGCGGTAGCCCATGGGGGTAAATGTTATTGCTAAGCCAGGCATATGGTTATAGAATCCTCAATCATTTTAGGGCCTATCAATCAGGCTGCTGAGCGGTGTACTTATCTATGAGAAGATTGCGAGTGTTGTAGTCAGAGCTCCATGAGGGGTGGAATCAATACAGGCGTACACTTCGGGCTGACATCAGGGGTCATAACCACCTTGGGGCTCATTGTTGGTCTGCACTCAGGGACCCATTCCACGCTAGCGGTAATAGGCGGCATATTAACGATTGCCGTGGCGGATGCGATGTCTGACGCGCTGGGAATCCATATTTCAAAAGAGGCGGAAAATATTCTCTCCAAAAAGCAAATTTGGCTAGCAACGGCAGCAACTTTCCTAACGAAATTAGTAATGGCCGGAACCTTCATCATTCCAGTGCTGCTGCTTCCACTCACGACCGCAATGATTGCGAGTGTCGCGTGGGGTCTGTTGGTACTTACTTTGCTGAGCTTGATGCTGGCACGCTCTCAGCGGGTTTCGCCGTTCCCAGTAATAGCGGAACATGTGGGGATTGCATTGGCTGTGGTGATCATCACCCATTTCATCGGTGATTGGATTGCCCAAGCGTTTTCGTAAATAAGCCGCTTTAAGGGGCGAGGCGATTGGGTTCTAGCCTTGCGATTTTCTTTTTACAGTGCACTTTAGATATAATTCATAAGCTATTAAATTATAATAATAAAGTCTCTAAATCTATCCATTCTGATTTTATGATATACTGGCTAATATAGTCAATGGGTCGTTAAATATTAGAGCCTTGGCTTTGGTAAAATGGAGGCATCTGGAAATGGGCCAAACCCAGCAATCGATTATTATTAACACGCCTGTGGACCGTGTATGGAAGGCGATTCGCAACTTCCACAATATGAACTGGGCTCCGAACGTCATCGGTAACATCGAGCTGGTTGATGATGTCCCAGGTGATCAGGTTGGTGCGGGGCGGGTGTTAAACGGCGTGTTTCGTGAGACGCTCCTCACGTTGGACGATAAGGAACGAACCTTTTCCTATAGTATCGACGATGGACCTTCCCCCGTCTCAAAGAACGATGTTAAGAATTATGTAGGTCGGGTGGGTGTTAAGCCGGCTCCAGGGAACAAAGGAACACTCGTAGAATGGTCGTCCACCTGGGAGCAAAACGACGAGGCGGCTTACGAATTCTGCCATGGTATCTATATCGCGCTCCTTGCCGACATGAAAAAAAGCCTGGAATAGTTTAATCAGCGGCATGGTGAGAGAGCCTGCAATGGACCACGGCGGCGAATCATGGGTTGGCAGCTTCCTTCGTATCTCGTGCGATCCGGCAATGCGGCGGTCACGCGGTTTTCATTTCATTCGAACCAACGTATTCCGGGAGGAGGTTGCCAGAGAGAAAGTCCGTCAGGCAATGGCTGTGGGCATCCATCGGTTGAAGACGTTTAGGCCTGGCTATCTGGATGGAAGCGGTACTCTTGTAGGCGTAGGGATTGATGGTAAATTGATAGAGACGGTGATCCCAATGTTCCTCGACCGAGATAGGGGATCCGTCAATCACAAGCGTTTTGTCGCCGTGTCGGAGGTTCTCTCTGATTTTGACAGGCATGCTTATGATGTCCGGCACTAGCTGAGTGGTGGAAACAGTGGAAAATTCTGCCTTTCCCGCTTAAGGGATTAAAATTGTCTAAGTTGCTCTTATGCCTAGGCTTTTAGTTTTTCAGCATGTTCCATATGAAATCCTTGGTACCTTGAATCCTCTCTTCAAGCGTTCAGGTTTTAGGATTCGCTATGTCAATTTCGGTCGCCATCCCGATGCCCAGCCTTCTCTGGAGGGTTACGATGGGTTGGTGGTTCTTGGCGGACCCATGAGCGTATATGAGACGAAGAAGTATCCGTACCTGACCACAGAACTTCATCTGATTGAAGAGGCCATCCAAAAGGATATCCCCGTATTGGGTGTTTGCCTTGGCGCGCAACTGATTGCCAAGGCTCTGGGGGCCCGGGTCACGAAGAGCGGGGAAAAAGAAATTGGCTGGCACGACGTCTCCAGAACACACGAGGCAAAAAAAGATCCAGTGGTAGGACATTTTAGGGATTCGGAAAAAATCTTCCAGTGGCATGGCGATACATTCGACACGCCCAAAGAGGCGGTTCATCTGGCGAGTTCACAGACCTGCAGCAACCAGGCTTTCCGGTATGGAAAGAGAGTCTACGGATTTCAATTTCATCTCGAAGTGGACGAGCCTATGATTGAGCGTTGGCTGAAGACCCCTAGCTTTAAAAACGAGTTGGAGAGTCTGGGTGGCAATGTGACGGCTGACAAGATCCGTAAAGAAACCAAGTCTTACATTCACCGGCTCACAGTGCTGAGTCAAAGATGCTTTGGCGAATTTAGCCAACTTTTTGGAATTCAGACAAAATTTCAGCGACTTCCTTCCAGGTAGGATCCTACGTAGCCCTCGTTTCGACTCTTCGGTCCCAGCTTTTCACCGGCATCTCGTCATTTTTGGCTAACCTTTCCGGTAGTCTTCTATTGCCAAACGGTACGAATCGCAATAAGATCCGGCCCAAGATTGAGTAGTCAACGTCTGTGCAGCCCTGATGAACGGGTAGCAACTGCTGGACGGTATACTTCAATAAAGGGACGCCATTGTCATTTTGCGGTGAGATTATCATTAACCAATAAAAAAAAGGGGGGGGGGGAGTTATGGGTAGAATAATCTCTTTTTTATATGGCGTGGTTTCTCACGTGCTATTTCTCTTAGTGTTTATGTATATGGTTGGATTCCTCGGCAACTTTATCGTACCGAAGTCAGTTGATTCAGGCGCCGTCGGGCCTTTTAGTCTAGCGCTGATTGTTAACATCCTTTTGCTTGCGCTATTTGCGATCCCACACAGCATCATGGCACGGCCAGGATTCAAACAATGGTGGACTACGATTGTTCCAAAACACATCGAACGCAGCACCTATGTGATGATTAGCAACTTGTGCGTCATACTCCTCATGTGGCAATGGCAGCCCATGGTGGGAGCCGTTTGGAGGGTGGAGAATTCTGTAGGAACGCTTATATTATGGAGTCTGTTCGGGATTGGTTGGGTATCGATTGTTATTACTTCCTTCATGATCAATCACTTTGATCTCTTTGGCACACGGCAGGTTTACCTCCATTTACTAAACAGGGAGTACTCGCCCCTCGAGTTCAAGACCAGGGGATTTTATAATTACACTCGTCATCCGCTGATGGTGGGTTGGCTCGTTGCCTTTTGGGCGACCCCTGACATGACAGTCGGACATCTGGTATTTGCCATAGGCACGACGGTTTACATCCTAATCGCTATCCAGATCGAAGAAAGAGACCTGGTAAAATTCCATGGCGAGGCCTATGAAAACTATCGTCGTCAGGTGTCCATGCTGGTGCCCTTCAGGAGAAAGAGAACCTAAAGGTAGCTGGAATTAGTTGAACCGTGTGAATGGGCTTTGAGGGAAAGGGAGGAAACTTCTATGTTGTTTCATTCTAGACTTACAGGGGGCCTAGGCATCGGCCTGTTAACGTTTTGTGCCATGTGGGTTTTGTCAGCTCGATGTGAGGCCCAGACTGCCTCGAAGGCTGAGTGGGAAAATACCGTAGCGGCCGCGAAAAAAGAAGGACGGGTTGTCATATACCATGGAAGTGGTACATACGAGGTCTTTCAGAGCTTTCAGAAGAAGTACCCGGAGATTAAGTTTGTTTCTGTTACCGGGCCCAGCGGGCCCAGCGGAATTTCATCCCGCATTTTGATGGAACAAAGATCTGGTAAGTTTCTTGGCGATTTGTATATCCTGGGGGCGACCACGGGTTACATGGTGTTGTATAAAGGAAATGCTTTCGCCCCTGTTACGCCGACGTTTATCCTGCCGGAAATCAAAGATCAGTCAAAATGGTTTGGGGGAAGGCACAAGTACATAGATGAAAAAGGCCAATATATTTTCAGCTTTAACGGGAATCTTGCTGCCTATTACGGCTACAATTCGAATCTCGTAGACCCGAACGAGCTCAAGTCATACTGGGATCTCCTCAACCCCAAATGGAAAGGTAAAATAATTGCGTTGGACCCAACGTGGGGAGGGCCCATCGCATCGCCGTTGCGTTTTATTTATTATCATCCTGACCT
Organism: Verrucomicrobiota bacterium; assembly: GCA_027297085.1. Taxonomy (GTDB): domain Bacteria; phylum Verrucomicrobiota; class Verrucomicrobiia; order Opitutales; family UBA2995; genus UBA2995. Next base: position 5,713 of record JAPUIL010000005.1, read on the forward strand.
TGGCCCTAAGTATCTAAAAAGACTTCTGACCGAGATGGATATCACTGCTAGCCGTAGAACCAGACAGATAGCAGACTGGCTGGCAAGAGGTAAGTTCTCCCTTTCCGTTTTTGCAGGTATCAGAAGGACGGGCCTTGACGTTGCCAAAAGCCAGGGTCTTCCAGTGGATTGGTTCGGACCGAAGGCTTTCAAGGA
>JAPUIL010000050.1 GCA_027297085.1 Verrucomicrobiota bacterium
CGCCCACCCAGTTATTCAGGTCGTCCATGGCGATAAACAGCACGTTGGATCTTTCGCCCTCCTGGCCAGAAATAGCCCCAAATCCCCATGTAAGTGAAATTAGAATACAAATCGTTTTTTTCATCATTATTTCTTCTTGTAATTAGGCTCTTCCCTGGAATTTGTTCCCTACGGCACAGCGGGACGCTGTTGCCCTACCTTTCACCTTCTCATTTAACTCCATGCCCTTTGCTCCAAGCTTTATGCTTCGACCTACGGGCGAACCGCCGTACCGTCTGGTCGTCTGACAATCGGTCGATACCAAGGTTCGTCCGGTAAGGGATATTTGGCCGCCGCCTTTTCATCGATATCAATACCGAATCCAGGCGCTTCATTCACGATCATGTAGCCATTGTCGTAAGTAGGACATCCCGGAAATACTTCCTGAGTCTCAGGTCCAAAATAAGATTGTTCCTGGATACCGAAATTCCAAATCGCCAGATCGATGTGGGCATTACCCACATGCCCAACCGGTGAAGTGTTACCAGGCCCGTGCCAGGCTGTGCGCACATTAAACCACTCAGCCAAGCGGGCCACTTTCATAGCTGGTGTTATTCCTCCGATCTGGGAAATATGGATACGCACAAAATCTATGAGTCGCTCGGTTATTAAACTCACCCATTCATGTGAATTATTGAACAACTCACCCATAGCGATGGCGCAGGATGTTTGTTCACGGAGAATTTTGAAATAACCAATGTCTTCGGGGGCGAAAGGATCTTCAATAAAGAAGGGTCGGTATTGCTCCAGCTCTTTCACCAGATTGATTGCCTCAATGGGCGGTAGCAGCTCATGCACATCATGCAGAAGTTCCACCTCATCCCCGAACTCCGACCGAATGAACTCAAACATTTCCGGAACGATCTTCATATAGGGACGGATTTCCATCACCGTATCAGACGGCACTCCAAATCCTCCTTTCCGGAAGTCCGGTTCGCCCTTGGCCAGGTGAGGCGATCCGTAGCGACCCAGCTGGATACGAATATGGCGAAATCCTTCCTCCCGGAATTTCTGAACACTGTCTTTCAACTCTTTCAGGTCATCACCGCTGGCATGCCCATAACAATCCACCGCGAACCGGCACTTTCCACCCAGCAATTGATAAACCGGCATGCCCGCACGCTTGCCCTTGATATCCCAAAGAGCCTGATCCAGCCCAGCCATAACTGTGTTTAGAATGGGTCCGTTCCTCCAATAAGTACTTACGTTTACCGTCTGCCAGATGTCTTCAATATTGTCGGGGTCCTTACCTCTAAGCAGAGGGTCCAAATATTCTTCAACCGCTGTAGTGAGTGTCTTGTATCTGCGAATACCTGTTGCACAGCCGATACCATATAATCCGGGTTCACTGGTTTCCACCTTCACGATGCCAAATCCGGTTCCATTGGGATAGGTGTGAATGATTTTCACTTTGGTAATTTTGATCGGCGACATCGCAGGCGTCACATCCGAGAAACTCTGTCCATTGGCAATATTCCTTCCCAGGGTTGAAGATAATAACCCGGCTGCCGATCCGGTGGCTAAAAGCGATAGGGCTTGGCGTCTGTTCATGGTGATGGTGGATGGTTTTAAAATGGTGATGGACAATACTTTTTGTAGGAGCGGCTTTATGCCGCGATTTCACCTGCAACGAGCGATCGCGGCCTAAAGCCGCTTCCTACCCTTCGATTTGAATCTTGCAATTGCAGGAGTTAGCTTGCTGACGATTTTTTCGAGATTTAGTAAGTTAATCATTATAATTGGGACGGGCAAGCTGCTCCCAGGTATGCGTATCGAGATATTTCGCCTGAGTATTTCTAAGTTGAGCAGTCATTGTTTTTATGATGTCCGCATAGGAAAGATCGCTAAAAACATTATTCACCTCGTTCGGATCTGTCTCGAGATCAAAGAACTCCCAGTATTCGGTCGTGCTGTAATATTCGATCAACTTGTAGCGCTCATTGCGAATACCTCGGTGGGGTCCGATCCGGTGTGCGGTAAAGAAATTAAAGGATGGGTCACTCAAATCTGCCTGAGCCATAGCCCTCATTGCCCAGGTGTTTTCGTAATAGGAATAATAAATGTGATCGCGCCACTTCACATCCTGACCTGTGAGTAAAGGTTTCAGGCTTTCTCCCTGCATAATATCCGGAATCTGGATTCCGGCGAAGTCCAGAATCGTTGGAGCTACATCGACGTTCATAATCATGCGCTCATCAACCTGTCCGGCATGAACTCCGTTTGGATAACGCACCAAAAACGGTATCCGCAATGAGGGCTCATACATAAACCGTTTGTCATACCAACCGTGCTCGCCGAGATAAAATCCGTTGTCTGTGGTATAAATGACCAAGGTGTTTTCGGCTAGGCCGTTTTCGTCCAGGTAATCCAACACGCGCCCCAATCCCTCATCGATACTTTGAACGGCCCGGTAGTGATCCTTCACATAGCGCTGGTAGATCCATTCCTTCTTTTCGCTTTCTGACTTGCCATAGAAAACGTCTCCATAGTCGCGGGCTATGCTTTGCTCGAACTTCATGTCCGCAGCTTTTCCTGCAATGAGCCGAGTGGAGTAATCATCATTAAATGTCTCCGGATGTGGAAAATCTGCATCCTTGTAGAGATCCTTGTGCCGCAGCGCCGGAGTAAACGGCCGATGCGGACCCTTGTGTTGATAAACCAGGCAAAACGGTTTATCGGAATCGATGCCTTCCAGGTAATCGAGTGCCTTGTCGGTGATGATATCGGTCACATAGCCTTCAAATTTCTTTCGCTCCCCATTCTCAATCATGTCAGGATCGAAATAGAGTCCCTGCCCCGGCAGGATGCAGGAGTAATCAAACCCTCGTGGATCATGCGGCAAGTGCCATTTGCCAACCAACCCGGTTTGATAACCCGCTTGTTGAAGCAACTGCGGAAATGTCGGCAGTTCAGGATCGAGCCGTTCGATTTTATCTTTGTCCTCCGAGTTTCCCAGTATACCATTCACGTTGGACAAACATCCGGTCAATATGGTGGCCCTCGCCGGAGCACAAAGCGAATTGGTGCAGAAAGCATTCTTGAACCACACACCTTCTTCAGCGAGCCGATCCAGATTAGGAGTAGAAATCAACTGATTCCCCGTCAGACTCATCTGGTGATGCGTATGATCGTCTGTCATCACAAAAATGATGTTCGGCCTTTGGGTAGCCGCTTCAGATTTTTCTGACTTGGAGCAACCAACGAGAACCAAGGTCAGTGCAAAGATTAACAAATGAAAAAACCGGGGAAACAAAGGACACTTCATAACTGATATGGATTCAATCGCTCGACTAATAATTCGGCGAGCACTAATTGCCTTGTCCCTGGTTTCGAAACGGCTTTCGTTAAACCCTATGCCCGAAATCGTATACCATGTCGCCACAAGCCTTGACGGATTTATCGCGGACAAAGATGGCAAAGTAGATTGGCTGAATGACTTCCCTAGTTTCGAAGATTCGGAAGTTTCGGGGGACTTCGAGGCCTTTCAAAATTCGTTCGATGGCATCGTGCTCGGCGGTCACACCTATGACTTTGCTCTCGATTATGGCCAATGGATGTCACCGAACACTCCAAGCTGGGTATTGACGAAACGCGAGCTGTCTGTTCTGCATCCCAGTATTCAGTTAACCAAGGAAAGCCCTGAAACTGTAAACCAACAGATGGAAGGCAAAGGTATAAAACGTGTCTGGCTAATGGGCGGCGGAAAGCTAGCCGCCTCCTTTATGGATGCGGGCCTTGTTAACGAAATACAGCTTTCTATCGTACCCATTTTACTTGGACAGGGAATTCCTCTGATCGGCGAAACTTCCAAAGAGCCCAAACTCACTCTTACCGAGAACAAACAATACTCCAACGGGGTTGTGAGCGTTACTTACAAAGTAAATTGAATCCTACTTATGCTTTTACTTAAACTCCTACTTTCAAATCAAGGATTACGAGTCGCGAATTACCGAGGATCAAAGCGACGATAAGCACAGCGCAAAATAACAATTTGCTCTACAACAACAGTCCAAAATCAAGACCCTGTGGCAGAAGACCACAGGGTATGAAAGGCACAAACATGGCGTCAATTGTCAGCCTTCAACCATTCATTCTCCTTACTTCGCAAAGACTGAGCGGACATCTTTGGTATTCTGTTCGGCAGCAAGCACCCCCCTACACTTCGTATCGCATATCTAAGTGTAGGAGGGTGCTTGCTGCCGATCCGGTCTTTTCCCTCAGCTCACAAACTATGAAAACCAGTGGTTTTCAAACTTTCCCTTCAGTCAGCGACCCCGTGGCAGAGACTACGGGGAATAACAAGTTCAACAAATGTAGGACTTCAGTCGCGATTTCAACTGCAACGAGCGATCGCGGCATAAAGCCGCTTATGTAAGAGCCAGGAATCGAAACTAGCTTCCGCAGCCAAGGCAAGGCGGACCCGCAAACAGGTAGTTGGCCGTGGCATTGGTTGTGCAGGAAGCTTTGAATTGAAAAGAAAAGAAAAGTTGGACGGGTCAAGGTCACTTTATCGCGCAATGCCTTTATCAAAGCCGCCATGCTCAATGCATTCGTTGGAGACCAGGCTTGTGCGTGTTTTTCTTCACTGCGTTTGCCTTTATCGCCTGAAAGGGCCG
>JAPUIL010000500.1 GCA_027297085.1 Verrucomicrobiota bacterium
TGAAAATTGTGTAATTAGTGTTGCGGCTTTTCTGCGTCAGGAATTATCTAAACGTTCAATCCTCTTGCCGCATACTGTTTAGGCGAGCAGTCAAACTGTTCATGAAAACATTTGTTGAAATAAGTCTGGCTACCAAAGCCAACCATGTAGGCAATTTCAGTTACCGTACCTGCTTTTTGTTTCAGCAGCTCGCAGGTCCGCTGCAAGCGCATGGAACGGATAAATTGACTTGCCGATTGATCGATTAGTGCCCGCAATTTGCGATGAATCTGGGTGCGGCTCATTCCGACTTCTCTGCCGAGCAGTTCGACACTGAAGTCGTCTTCATCAAGATGTTGTTCCACCGCCGATCGCACCTTTTGCAAGAACACTTCATCCATAGGTGTGATGGCAATATCATCCGGCTTCAGCACCACCTCTCTGCTGAACCGCTCCCGGAGCTTCCGACGCGAAACGATCAGATTCTTAACCCGCGCCAACAGTTCTTTGGAATCAAAAGGTTTAATGAGATAATCATCAGCGCCTGTTTCCAGACCTTCTACTTTACTTTCACCCGAGGCTTTGGCAGTCAGTAAAATGACTGGGATGTGACTGGTTTTTTCATCGTTTTTCAAGATCCGGCATAATTCATACCCATCCTTCTTGGGCATCATGATGTCGCTGATGATGAGGTCCGGAATGATCTCCCGGGCCCTTTCTACTCCTTGTTCTCCGTCACCTGCCTCAAGTACTTTATAGGAGACTTCCAAATGCTCACGGATGTAAGCCCTGACGTCACGATTATCTTCGACCACCAAAACGATAGTTGCATCTTCTTCGATATCTTCTTCATCCTCTCTAGTTGACACTGATTCGTCTGACCGGCTTTCAGCGTCCTGCAGTGCTTCGGCCACTGCCGGGGACGCCCGGCCGTCACCCTGTTCCATAGCCTCTTCAGCAACAATTTCATTCTCATGTAAATGCTTTTTACCAAGCGGCAGGGCAACAACAAATCTGGTTCCAGCTCCAGGTTTACTTTCAACCGAAATTACTCCATGATGCAGCTCCACAAGTTCTTTTGTCAGCGCAAGCCCAATACCGCTGCCACGTTGCTCGCGTGTGTGAGAATTATCGACCTGGTAAAAACGGTCAAATATTTTGTCCAGATGTTCGGGTAGAATGCCGGGGCCGGTGTCAGAGACTGTAATTTTGACAATATCGCCCGCAAACGTGTCATGAACCGATTCCAGGCTGGATGAACGGTTATTAAAGTTGGTGTTACTGACGGTGGATACAGCGACCGAAATCTCCCCATCCCCGGGTGTCACCTTAAAAGCATTGGAGAGCAAGTTGGATACGATTTTTTCCAGTTTATCCCGGTCAACATAGACAAGCAACGTCAACTCAGAGCCTTGCGAAGGGTTGGCACCTTCGTAAGATTGAACTGGAGATTTAAAGCGCAGGGTAATTCGCTTGCGCTCAGCTAAGGAAATAAACGAAAGCACCAGACCTTTGAGAAGGCTGACGATATTTTCCGGTCTTGCCTCGAGCGCCGTCCGACCCGATTCCAGCCTGGAAATATCTAACAACTGATTGATCAACCTGAAAAGACGCCAGCCATTGCGTTCCATCATGCGCAAATCCCGTTTCATCCCGTTGGAAGAGGATTTCGCCAGCCATTTTTCAATTGGGCCCAGGATGAGCGTAAGCGGCGTGCGGAATTCGTGAGAAATATTGGCAAAAAAATGCGACTTCATCTTATCAATTTCCTGCAGTTTTTGAGTTTCAAAGATCTTCATCTGCAGCTCATAGCGTAGTTTGCCCCGGTTAATCTCAAATCGCCGTATCCCAAAGAGTACCGTAAAGAATAAGACGAAATATAAGGCAAAGGCCAAACGCGTCTTCCACCACGGCGGTGTGATGATGATCTGCAGGGAGGCTCCCTTCTCATTCCAAACGCCGTCGCTGTTCGCGGCTTTCACCCTGAATGTGTATTCCCCCGCAGGTAGATTGGTATAGGTCGCAAACCGACGTGTTCCAACGAAATTCCAATTCTGCTCAAATCCCTGTAACTTGTAGGCGTACTCATTTCTCTCGGGAAGGGCGAAGTGCAGAGCAACGAATTCCAAAGTAAAGACGCTTTGGTCATGGGAGAGGCTGAGCGTTTTGGTTTCCGAAATGTGTTTCGTGAGAGGCGAATCATCATCAAGTGGGCTGATGGACTTATTGAAGATTCGCAAATCCGTAATTGAGATCTGAGGCGGGTGCGGATCATCTTTGATGCTATCCGGGTGAAAGACATTGAACCCATTCACACCCCCGAAAAACATGTCGCCGCTGTGCGGGCTGCGAAAATACGAAAAGGAATTGAATTCACGGCTTTGCAGGCCATCATTGATGTCAAAATTCTTAAAAGTTTCCTGCTCCGGATTAAACTTGGACAAGCCTTTATTGGTACTTAGCCAGAGGTTTCCGTGGTCATCTTCACAAATACCATTTATTGACTCACTTGGTAAGCCGTCTCTTTCTAGATAGGTTTTGAAGACGCCATTATCGGGCTCGGCATCAACCATTCTCGAAAGCCCGCCCAAAGAGGAGCCAATCCACAATCGGCCAGCTCTATCCTCATGGATTACCTGGATCCCATCGCTTCTCAAAGCATTCGGGTTAGTGAGATCTTTATTAAAATGAGTGAATTGCCCTTGATCCGGATTGAGCAGGTTCAGCCCGCCGCTGTAGGTTCCCACCCAAAGCCTTCCCACTCTGTCTTCATAAATTGCCTGAACCCTGTTTTGACTCACGCTACGGGGGTCGTTTGGATTGTGACCAAACTGCTCGAATCGATTTTTCAAACGATCATATTTTAGCAATCCTTCACGAGCCGTGCCAATCCAGAGCATTCCAGAGCGATCTTCGAAAACTGTTATGAGTCTATCGCTGAGGATACTGTTGCCATCATCCGGATCGTGTCGAAACCGGGTGACGGTATCTTGCCGGCGATTATATCGACTTAAGCCACTGTAGAAACTCGCAATCCAGAGGTCATTATTTTGATCTGTGATGACCTGGATAATGGTGTTACCCACCGCGTTCTTGCTTCCTTTAAAGTGCGTCCAAATCTCTGTTCCGGTCTTGTCCAATCGTACTCGGGATAAACCGTGGCCTCTGGCTCCCGCCCAGAATTCACCCGGCTCACTCTCGTGAATGGCGTAGACACTCGCTCCCCTCAGGCTGTTTTCGTTATTCGGCTCTTCTCGATAATGCGTAAACTTAGCCTTCCCCCGGTCATATTTGTTGAGTCCGTTCCCTGTTCCAACCCATAAGACACCAGAATAATCCTGATATATCGCTGTTACCAGGCTATAACTCAGACTGGTCGGATCGGAGCCATCTCTTACAAAAGTCTGAAACGTGATTTGGCTGTTCTTACCTTTAATCAATCGGGAGAGTCCTCGGCCCGTTCCCGCCCAAAGTGTTCCTGAAAGATCTTCATAAACAGCCCGTACAACATTATGCCCCAGGGTCTTGGGATCTTCCGGATCACGTTGAAATCGTGTGAAGGTCAGTGGCTCCCTGTTCTTGGTGACTCTTAACAGTCCGCCACGACCTGTGGCAAGCCAGAGCGCTCCATCTCTATCCTCGATAATGCGATTAACCAGGTTCCAATCCTTCGGGCTCTCCGGGGCCAAACGTAGATTATGAAATGTTTTAGTCTCAGGGTCAAATCGATCAAGACCCGTGTCCCGTGTCCCGACCCACAAGATTCCTG
>JAPUIL010000501.1 GCA_027297085.1 Verrucomicrobiota bacterium
AAGTTTTTCATCCACAGGAAACCCGACTTCTCCAGGACGCTCGCAGAAGCGTCAATGAGCCAGCATTCGCGATAATTTCAGAGCAAAGGTGGACACCATCAGAAGGATAGAAGGGGTCAGGCTGGAATGGCGCTCGGTTAAAGCTGTGTGGGGAGCATTTGCGATCTACTTCCCGTCGAGAGGGTCAAACCTTCAATCCCGCATTGGCATGCACGATCGCAAGGAATGACCCTGTAGTTGCCAAGACCGTAGATTCGCTTATAACGGCCATAAGTGAGTGACATTCAGGTTTGACCCCCTCGAAAGGAACGGACCGCAGATTCGCCCAAAGCCACCCTAACTTAGCAGTGCCATTCGGGTCAGACTGTGCATCCCAATCCATGTAACCTAATGAGTTTGCATAGCGATGGTAGTGATGCTTGGTTCGCTCATGATACGTTAAAGCAGTCTCGATAGTCTCACTGTCCTGTTCGATTTTATGATTCGTGGCCATGGGTCCTGGTAGAAGACTAATCCTTGTCTTTGCCGACGCTCAAACACTGATTAATCGGGTGTTCCAAAACCAGCACCGCAGCCCCAACGGCGTAGGCCAGCCAGTTTCGCTTCTTCGCATGGGATGCAGAAATCTCCGTATCCGCACTTACAATACGAGCTGCCTTGGTGGTTTTAATGCCCTCTGGCGTTAGCTCGAAAGCCCAGGCGACGACCAGCGCTTGGGGAAATCCAAGAACCACCATCAGCACCACAAAGCGATAGGCCCAGACCGGTATCCCAAAATCGGCGAACGTCGCATTGGCCACCTGTATCACCAGCCACCCTACAATCGCATAGACCATAGCCACCCGCACTACGTGACGACGCTTCAGCTCCCTCCAGAACTTCAGGAGACCGGAAGGCTTGGGTGGATCGGGAGGAGATTCGTTGTCCATAGGGGAATGAGAAGCGTGCGGATTGCTTATCCATTAAGTAGGACAATTCAGTAGAGACTCAAGACTGGAAAAATGGCTCATATAGCTGAAATCCTTTTTGGCAAATATTCCGTGACCGTTTCAACCAATATGAAGATTAACGGTGATCCTGGAAAGCGGACCCCCTCCCCCTATCGACTTAACCTCTATTCCTGTCAAACTCAGTGCATAAAGAGGCATACTCCATGCAATCCCCTGCCAATGAAACCTGCATAGATAGGCTGTAAGCCCATGTTTATCAGTGATTAGAGCGGTTATCCGACCCGGAAAAATTACACCCTCTCCAAGCTACCGGTACCTGGTTGGATAAATCCTGATTGCAGTAAAATCTGCAGGTAAAAAACGAGTCTCACTCATCCTTTCGCTCACTGAAAGGAACGCTTCAATAAAGACCGACTTTTCTAGCTTGTATTAGCTAGTCTAAATACCCCTCATTGCGGGGATTATATCTTCGAACCGGCTCTCTAACTGTCGATACGAAACCCAGTTTCCAACGTGTCTACTATCAGGGCTTTCTACTTGATATTCCCTAGGGGATACGCATCGTTGTCGCCTTTGGTAAAACGCATTGTCTCCAGGTTGCATGAAAAGAGCGGTGCCTTCAGACCATTTTTAAAATGCCTATTTACAACAACTTATGTGAGCTCATCGGCAAGACGTCGCTGGTTCATCTGTCCAGGTTAAGCGACGGGTTACCCGGAAATATCATCGGCAAACTGGAAGGGTACAATCCCGGCTGGAGTGTGAAAGACCGCATAGGTTTGTCCATGGTTGAAGCCGCCGAAAAGGACGGGAGTCTTTCAGCAAAAGGAACCATCATCGAACCCACTTCAGGAAACACCGGTGTCGGCTTGGCCATCGCCGCCGCGGTGAAAGGTTACCACCTCATTCTAACCATGCCGTCATCCATGAGCGTGGAACGCCGCAAGATACTCATCAACCTGGGAGCTGAATTGGTCCTGACGGATGCGGACCTGGGCATGCCTGGCGCTATCGAAGAAGCCGAAATGCTGACCAGCAAACTCCCGGGTTCCTTCATGCCACAGCAGTTTAATAATCCGGCCAATCCACAGGTGCATTACGAGACCACCGGACCTGAGATTTGGCGCGACACCGAAGGCCAGGTAGACGTATTCGTGGCTGGGGTCGGAACCGGCGGAACGGTTACTGGAGCAGGAAAATACCTTAAAGAACAAAACCCGGATATCCAGGTTATCGCGGTCGAACCTGAAGAATCGCCGGTTCTGAGCGGAGGCAGAATGGGTCCTCACATGATCCAAGGCATCGGCGCCGGTTTTGTTCCACAGGTTTACAATGGCGATATTGTAGACGAGGTGATCGCTATCGACAGTCACGAAGCCATTAAAACCGCCCAGAAACTGGGAACCACCGAAGGTCTGTTGGTCGGCATTTCATCAGGTGCAGCCGCACTGGCAGCTTACCAAGTGGCCAGCCGTCCGGGAAACAAGGGCAAAAACATTGTTGTGATGCAACCGGATGCCGGCGAACGTTACATATCAACCTTACTTTTTCACCACGACTAACGCCTTCTTAATATGCAGTGGACTTTAGGTAAACGTTTCGTCAGCGAAGACGAAATCATCAAGGAACAGGGTCTTTTCCTGGACTATGATGAAATCGCGCGTAAAGGTGCAATGACCGCTGAGGAGAAAAACATTTCCAAATGGTACGGGATCTACACCTCCCGCCAGTCAGGCAACCACATGGCCCGGATCGTGATTCCCGGCGGTGTGTTGACTTCCAGCCAGGCGCGCCGGATCAGCAAGATTTCTGAGGATTACGCCCAGGGGAAACTGGCCATCACCACCCGCCAATGTATTCAACTGCACTGGCTCAAGACCCCGTCCCTGGCAGATATGGTGCGCGGGTTGGCCGAAGACTCGCTATCTCCCTTTCACGGTTGCGGCGACGTCACCCGGAACGTAACCGGTTGTCCATTAGCGGAAACCTGCAAGTTCAAACGCTTCAACGTCCTGCCTTACGTGAAGGAAACCGCCCGGGTCCTGACCGAATCCCGCGACCTGGACAACCTTCCGCGAAAATTCAAGATCACCTTCTCCGGTTGCGGAGCGGGTTGCGCGCAACCTTATATCAATTGCATCGGTATCGTCTCTGTCACCCGTAAGGGCGCTGACGGCCAGGAGGAAAATGGGTTCAAAGTCGTCATCGGCGGAGGCATGGGCTGGGCGCCGTTTATTGGCAAGGATCTCTTCTCCTTTGTGCCACCGGAGAAAATCGTGAAACTCAACCGGGCTATTGCCCTGCTCTTCCGCGATCACGGTGACCGCCGCGACCGCACGATGGCCCGTCTGAAGTTTATCGTTTTCCACAAGGGCATCGATGAGTGTCGCCGTATCGTGTTGGAGAACCTGAAAAACGAGGGCGTTTCCACCGACGATCTCGAGACTGAGGACTTCGAGGAAACCGGTGTCGACTACCCGGACCGTCCACTGCTTGAGCAGAACCCGGTTGGAACCGACGGCAGGACCACGGTTCGCGCCATGGTTCCCAAGGGCGAGCTGACTCATATAAAGTTCAAGCGGATGGCCGAGCTCTCCGAGATCTACGGCAACAAACGCGTTTACCTGACCAACCGTCAGAATATCGAAATTCACGGCGTGAAACCCGAAAAAGTGGAGGCCATCACCGAGGAAATCCAGAAGATCGGCTTCGCTACAGACGGATTCTTCGGCCTTAAGGATATCGTTCCCTGTGTCGGAACCACCTACTGCCCCAAAGCAGTTACGGAAACCCGTTCTCTCTACGACACACTGATTCCTGTCGTCAGCCAGGCCAAGTATAGTGAGATCTGGGACAAAGCTATTATCAACATCACCGGTTGCCCAAACAGCTGCTCGCCTTACCGCATAGCGGACATTGGTTTCCGGGGTATGCGCATTCGCGAACAGGTCGGTTCGACTGAAGCTTACGAAATGCGCATCGGAGGTAATCACGACCGCCTGGCCCGCAAGTTTGGAGAATTTAAACACGACGATTGCCCGCGCGTGCTGGAGAAGATCCTCGATACCTTCCTCGCAGTGCGCCAGGGAGATGAAACCTTGGCCGACTGCATTCACCGGTTGGGACTGTAACCATGGACGAAGACAAATCACTAAACGAGTTTCTCAAGGCCGTAGAGGATCTGGGAATTTCCTACGATATGGCGCCGAATCCGCAGGAGACTTCGGTCTTCACCGGAGCCGCTTCCGAACCGTTGGATTTCAAGACCTACCTGAAAGACGTTCCCTGTCAGGATGCCTGCCCGTCCAAAACCAACGTGCCTGCATACATCGAAGCCATTGCCAAAGGCGATCCCGACAAGGCTTACCTCATCAACCAGGAAGACAATGTCTTCGCCGGCGTGTTAGGTCGCGTCTGCTCACGCCCCTGCGAGGACGCCTGCCGTCACAACTGGACCGGCACGTCTGGCCCGGTTCACATTTGTCACCTGAAACGGTCTGCTTCAGATTATAAAGAAAACGCACCCAAACCACTGCCTGGATGGTTTGAAGATACCGGGAAGAAGGTCGCCGTTATTGGCGGAGGCCCGGCCGGATTGACTGCGGCAAGAGAGCTCAAACGCTATGGACACAGTGTAACTATCTTCGAGCGCGACAGCATGCTCGGCGGCATGATGATCCAGGGAATTCCTGTTTTTCGCCTGCCTCGCGAGGCCGTGGAAGCGGAGGTAAACGCCATTATCGAAAGCGGTATCGACGTGAAGTACAACACGTCGGTGGACGCCACCACGATGCCGCAACTGATCGACGAATATGATTCGGTACTCGTAGCGGTTGGTACGGTTCACCCCTCTAATTTGAAACTTCCCGGTCTTCCAGGCGACGGACATACCATACCAGGCCTGAAGTTCATGTACGATTATAACATGGGCGAGATCGGCGACATGCAGGGTCAAAACGTGATCATCGTTGGTGGTGGCTTCACCGCTGTGGATTGTGGCCGTTCCTGCGCCAGAGCCGCAAAACGCCTGGTCGGAGCAGAAGGAACCGTTACCATTATGTACCGTCGCACCGAGGCACAGATGTCAGCCGATCCTGATGAAATTAACCAGATGCGCCTGGAGGAAATCGTAGTTGAAACCTTGATGAATCCCCTTTCGGCCCGCACCGAGGACGGTAAACTGGTAGCGGTCACATTCCAACGTAATGCTTTGGATGATACACAGTCGGATGGCGGTAAACCCAGGATCCATGCCATTGAAGGCACAGAGGAGGAATACCCCTGCAACCTGCTCATTATGGCGATCGGCCAAACACGTGAGGTAAATATTCTTCCGGAAGGGGTTCAACAGAAGGAAGGTCACCATACCACCCTTGAAAACGTTTTCGTGGCAGGTGACTTTAACTACGGAAGTTTCGACGTGATAACCGCCGTTAATGACGGAAAGGAAGTAGCAAATAAGATTGATACACTTTTGATGGGCGAAGAACGCCGCAAGACTCACATCGCTATCACGATGACGGATACCAACGGAGAAACCGGCCGGGTACGTGACCATGACATACAGTTTCCTGTTCAGATGCCCAAACTTCCCTTGTTCGAGCGTGATGGCATCGCCGAAGTGGAGTTGGGTCACACCGAAGACGGAACCCAGATTCATGCTACACGGTGTTACTTTTGTAACTACAAGTTCGAGATCAACCAGGACGCCTGCATCCATTGTGACTGGTGTATTGCGGTGGCTCCGCGGGATTGTATCAACCGGGTTTCCCGGCTGTTTCACGATGAAGACGGCGCAGTCACATCAAGCCTGGAATCGAACCTAGTGGAAGAAACCACCTACATCTGGATTGACAGTAACGAGTGTATTCGTTGCGGAAAGTGCTTACGCATTTGCCCAACCGGCGCGATCACCATGCGCAAGATGGAAATGTGCGGCTGCTCGACCTCCGAGCTGAAGGAAAAGCAAAAAGCAAACGTGCCATACGGCGAAGTTAAGTACGACAAGTACTAAGACTTTTTCTAAACAGCCTTCGACTCCGGCGCACTCTTGACCGTGATCTGAATGTTCATGATCGGAATGAGTGCAAGTAGCAGAACACTGGTGAGTCCCAGGACGAAATAACCGGCTGCGTCGTGGACGAATCCGCTAATGGCATCGGGGCCGTACGAATAGGCCCAAGCCGTGAGAAAAATACTGCGCATAAGGTTGGTGATGAAGGCAAAACCCATGGCAAAAACAACCAGCAATACTTTTTTTGTAATGCTTTGAAAAAAGATGGCCCCCAGAAAGGTTCCGGCAAACAGGCATCCCATCAAAGACCGTATACCCGAACAGGCATCTTCCACCCCTACCCGACCAGTAGGCAGTAAGAGCGTATTGCCTTCCTGTACCAAAGCATAGCCGCCCATTTCAAATACAAAGAAAACTACCGTCACCACTTTGTTGAGCAGGAAAAGGCTGAGCCAATTTTCTATGAACGAAACCAAAGGTGCGGAAATAATCCAAATAAAGCAGGGAAACCAAAACACAAGCGTTGTGGTGAGACGACGATTTAAGACGGCCGGTGGCTCCAGGTCCTGCCCCGTCTGTTCTTTCCAGGCTTCTGACGAATCGGGTAGATTGATGTAGACCAGCGCAAAAACCACCATACCTGCTCCGATAGCGATAAAAAGTGAGCCCGGATGGGATGGCCCAGCTCCTGCCCGGTAGAATGCCCCCAAACCAAAAACCAGAAGCCCAAAGATCAGCCCACCGTAAAAACCAACCGGGATAACCCACTTAACAAAGAAAAATAGGCTCCCGGTGACCCAGTCAAAGGCCAGCGCCGGACTCGGACTTTTATTGGTAACTGCCTCAATTCCCTCCTCGTTCGGTTTCGCACCAGGGTTTCCAGCATTCAGCCCCAATAGCGCTCTGAGCTGGGGCCAACGGTCCCAAATCACCACCACCACAAAAACAGGCACCAAATACCCGAAAGAATAGTCTTCCCGGCGGCCCCACCAGTACCATTGGTCCCAGGTAATAAAAGCTCCAAAACCACAGCCTAAAAGCAGCGTATAGGTAAAAAGTGGAGGGAAACCTTTAAGCCCCGGAATATATCGTTCAAACACGGTCATAAAAAGGAAGGTGGAGAGAAAACCGGAAGTTCATTGAACGCAAGCCCTAGAGAACCAGTCTTACTTTAACAGATAAATTGCGTAAAATTGCTGAAACATATTCTATTTTTCACCCATATCACCGTACCTGTCGCGGTTGGCACCTCAAGAAAGAGTTTGCGTGAAACCGCAATTCCTACACCGTGGTCGCGATTTTGCTGATCACCAACCTCCACAAAACTTTCTAGAAAACATGTCTAATCCCTACGAACATCTCCATGCCTATTGGAGGATGGAGTACATCGAGACCCCCGGGGCCTTGAAGGGTAAGAATCCATTTGTTGAGCTGCCAAAGCTCGAAAACGAACGGGAGTCGCTTGTGCTGTACAAGGGTGAGACCGGCTTTCTCATATTGAACCGTTTTCCCTATAACGCAGGGCATTTACTAGCCTTGCCCTACCGTGAAGTGGCTGACCTGGAAGATCTCGATTCCAAAGAAAAGATGGAATTCCTGGATTTGATTATCAAAGCGAAACAAATGTTAACCCATGCGCTCAAACCGGACGGTTTCAACGTAGGCATGAATCTCGGAAGTTCCGCCGGAGCTGGAATCCCCAGCCATTTGCATGCGCATATTGTACCCCGCTGGAACGGGGACACCAACTTCATGCCTGTTATCAGCAAAACCCGTGTCTTGCCGGCCTCCCTTGAGAGCATGTGGGACCGCCTGAAACAAGCCAAAGAGGAACTCGATCTGTGACCATGCCAACCGCCGAAAAAACATTGCATTTTCCGACCCCGCGTATCGCCAGTCAACTTTACTGCGGCAAGGTTGAACACCTCAAGGAGGTGGAGAAAAAACTAAACGTGGAGCTAGTAACACGGGCAGACTGGATTCAAATCACCGGACCCGAGAATGCGGTAGCCAAGGCTGAAACGTTTTTTGAATTCCTCGAGAAAGCACGATCGCAAGGCATGGAGATTCGTAAGTCAGATTTTTTTGCCATCCTGCAGCAAGTGATCGATGGGCGGACCCAGGCTTTAAACGACCTGATCCACCAGCCACTGATCCTCAAATTTCCCAAAAGGAAGATCATTCCAAAAACTTTGAACCAGAAACGTTATCTGGAATCGATTTTCGCAAATGAGGTCGTTTTCGGTATCGGACCAGCCGGAACCGGCAAAACCTATCTGGCCATGGCAGCTGCCATTGATTCACTGCTAAAAGGTGAGATCGAGAAAATCATTTTGACCCGGCCGGCGGTTGAAGCTGGCGAAGCCCTGGGATTCTTACCCGGCGACCTCACGGAAAAAATTACGCCTTACCTCCGTCCGCTTTATGATGCTATTCACGAAATGCTCGGCAAAGAGAATGCCGAGAAGCTCATGGAGAAAGGTGTGATCGAGATCGCACCCCTGGCTTACATGCGGGGCCGCACGCTCTCCAACGCCTATGTAATTTTGGACGAAGCTCAAAACACCTCTCCTGAGCAAATGATGATGTTCCTTACCCGCTTGGGGGATAACAGCCGAATGATTGTCACCGGAGATATCACCCAAATCGATTTACCACGCAGCAAAGAGTCCGGACTATGCCAAATCACTCAAATCCTAGCCCATATTCCAAAAATCGTGCTATTTTATTTTGAGAGTTTTGATGTTGTGCGTCACCCGCTTGTGCAAAAGATTATAGAGGCTTATGAACAGTTTCGATCGGAGGGACACCCCCGTTAATCTGACTTTAAGCCTGTTTTACCAGTGAAACTTTTCAGCAAGAGAAAGCAGATCACCGATACGCCTTCGCCGTCGCGGCGGAAGCGGAGGGCCCTGCGCCAGACCTGGACAAAGACCTTCCTGGCTACCAGTCCGGTGATTACGGGCCTAATCCTTATTGGATGGGTGGTTCTGACCATCCTTCTGGCGTTTTCCAGAGTAACCCCAGCCGGAATTCAGGTGCTACCGGACCAGGTATCGCGCGTGCGTGTGGTCGCGGAGAAAGACTTCAGCTACATAAGTGAGCTGCAATCCGAACAACGCATTCAGCTGGTGAAACAAAGGATCCCACCGGTTTACCGCATGGATATGAAGCCCTACGAATCATTCCGGGACAATATCCTGGAATTGCTGGAGGGAATCAATCAACTGGAAATTGACATCGTTGAGCTGGAACCCGAGCAAAAGCTCGAACGGGTAGATGAATTTACCCTGGCTTTTGAGGAGCGCACCAAAGTTCGCGTTAATGTGGCGGATGTCCTGGTCACTTTGGCCCGAACCGAGGCGGAAGAACGTGAGCTGCTCTTCGATAACGCGCTGGTTTCTGTAAGGCGAATTCTGAGCGGAGGCATTTTCGACCCAACCGATGCGGTGCTGTCCAAAGATCCGGATGATCTGAACTTTATTCAGGTGCAACGCGATAGCGGCCAAGTCCGTCGCCTGGATATTCAAAGCCAGGATATGGCTTTCAGCGGGCTCAAACGGGACTTTACCTATTTCGACATTTCGCAGGATCTCAACATCGCTCTGTCGAGGATCATGAGTCAGGCCATCCGGCCTAACCTCAAATACGATCAGACCCTCCATGAAAACGCGCGCTTGGAGGCTGAGGAAAATGCTGAACCGGTGAGAGTAGAGGTCATGGCGGGTGAAATCATTATCGAGCCAAACGAGACGGTTCAGTCCCACAAGTATGAGATGCTGTTAGCCTACCAGGAATTTCTACTACGAGAGGATTCTACCTATGCTTTTTCGCTCGGACGAAGTTTCTGGGAAAAAGCCCTTATCATTATGTTATTGGGAGTGGGTGTGGTCGTCTACCTGGCCTTAGCCGGCTGGTCCAACTTGAAAGACAACCGCAGGGTGAGCCTTCTCTTTCTGGTCATTCTCCTGAACATCGCCATAACCCGGCTAATTCTGTCCATCGCAGGCAACACGCCGGAATTATTTGTGATGCTGCGTTACATGATACCGGTTTACCTGGGGCCAATCCTGATCGCGCTATTGATCAATCAACGTGCGGCTATCTTCGTTTCAGCCGTAGTTTGCTTTATCACCAGCCTGATGTTTGGGGAGTCTTTTGTACTCATGTCGGCCATGTTTGTATCCAGTCTGGTTGCAGTACTCTTTTGTAAGGACGTGCGCAAGCGGGGCCAGATTCTGAGGTCCAGTATTTTTGGCGGTACTTCGTTGGCCGTTGGGACATTCCTTCTGGGAATTCTCAACGAAGTGAACCTCGTCACAATCGGATGGGAAATGCTGATCTCAATCGGTGTAGGAGCCGGCACCGGTATGTTGGTAATCGGCCTGTTGCCATTTTTCGAAAGTATCTTCCAACTCACAACCAATATCACTTTGCTCGAGTTGACCGACTACAATCACCGATTGTTACGTCGATTGCAGCTGGAAGCTCCAGGCAGTTACCACCACTCGCTTATGGTGGCCAGCCTTGCGGAAAATGGGGCCTCAGCCATTGGAGCAAACCCGCTGATCTGCCGTGTATGTTCTCTCTTCCACGATATCGGTAAACTCGTCAAACCCGAGTATTTTGCAGAAAATCAGCGCGACGGAGAGAATCCCCTCCTCCTGCAAAATCCCTCCATGGCCGCCCTCGTCATCAAAAGCCACGTCAAGGAAGGCGTGAACCTCGCCATCCGCAACAAACTACCGCGGATCATTATAGATGTGATCAAGCAACACCATGGCACCTCTCTCATCACCTATTTCTATGTGCAAGCACTCAAAGGGAAAGGGAAGAGCAGAAAAAACGAGTTGCTCGTGGAAGAATCCACCTACCGGTATGATGGACCAAAACCGCAATTCCGGGAAAGCGCTGTCATCTTTTTCGCCGATGCAGTGGAAGCCGCCAGCCGCTCACTGCGCAAAATATCGCCGCAAAGCATCGATGAACTGATAGACAAAATTTTTGAAGACAGAATTGCCGATGACCAGCTCAGCGAGTGCCCTCTCACTTTTGAGGAAATCAAAAAAATAAGAAATAGTTTCTCTTTTGCCTTGTTAAACACCCTGCACAGTCGCATCGAATATCCCGATAAGGATAAGGCGAAAGCCGACGCTCAAAATGCGGACCGGAAAAAAGAGAAACGTTCAGATATACAATCCTTGCAAAGCGCTTGAGTTTAACCACCAAGCCGTCGATGACCTCTTTCTATTTCTGGACGAAGCTGCTTCCCACTCGATCCCAACTGGAGACTTGTCCCTGGCATTTCTAGACCAGGAAGCGCACTGCCAATTACATGCCGATTTCCTGGACGACCCAACTCCCACCGATGTCATCACCTTCCCCGGCGATCCGAAAGAAGACCTGGCTGGGGAGATCTGCGTATCGATTGACACGGCTTACTCCTATGCGAAAACTCACACTTCGGACTTTTCCAAAGAGCTCACACTTTACCTGGTCCACGGCTGGCTTCACCTGGCGGGTTTTGACGATCTGAACGAAAAAGATCGCCAAGTCATGAAAAAACAAGAGCAAGTATATATGTCTACTGTGGAAACAAACGGGAAAGTTCCCTTGTTTAAGTATCTACCGAATGAGTGAAAAATACCCATTTCTACGTTCTCTAAGGAATGCCTTCCTGACAGGTCTGGTTCTGCTAACTCCTCTCGGAGTCTCCCTTTTTGTATTTGGCTGGCTCGTCAATAACATCGGAGGACGTTTCAGCAGCAACTTGCTCTACTTCGTGCCACCGGAATGGCTAGCCCGCGAAGACTTGCAGCTTATCTGGAACATACTTGCGACCCTCATTGTATTCCTAGCCATCACCCTGCTCGGCTACATGTCCCGCTATTTCGTGGGCAAATGGGTGCTCTCCCTCGCTGAGACCATTTTAATCAAAGTACCTTTCATCAACACGGTCTATAAAACCGTAAAACAGATCGTGGAGACCTTTACCACGCAGCATAAAGCCGTTTTTAAGAAAACTGTGCTCATTGAATATCCCCGGAAAGGTGTCTGGGTCCTCGGTTTTCTGACCAGCGAATCCAAAGGTGAGCCTCAGGTGCGAACGAACAAAAGGTTGCGGAATATATTTGTGCCAACCACGCCAAACCCAACTAGCGGATTCCTGCTTATGATTCCGGCTGAGGAAGTCCATGAGCTGGAAATGACGATTGGAGACGGAATGAAACTTATCATTTCCGGAGGCGCAGTTGTACCGCCCTTCCCCTTGGAAGAAACGACTCAGAAAGCGGTACAGATTCAAAACCCGGAAGAAACACAAATCGCAGGCACGTGATTCCATGGCCGGCCGATCGGTTCAGATTTCGGGAATCATTCTGAAGCGGGAAGCCTCAGGAGAGCAATTTTATCGCCTCACAATTCTAAGCTCCGATCAAGGCAGCGTCATGGCTATGTTCCGACGCCCCAAAAGAAACACACGCGCGACCGTCCCTGACCTTTTCGACGAAGTGGAACTGGTGCTGGAGAAAAAGGGAAACAGCGGATTTGGCTTCGTCAAAGAACTCACAATCAATCGCCAACGGCGCGGCCTGGCCAAATCCTTCATCGCTCTGGAGCTTGCCTGCGAATTGGCAATTATTCTCATAAAAAACCTCCCACGGGAAACGGAAGTTCAGGCTGTTTATCAGCTTCTGGAAACGGGGTTGGAAGCGTGGGAGCGAAGGATCAATCCTGAAGCCGTTTTTTTTAAGTGCCTCTTTGTCTTTGCGCGATTGGAAGGGTATCCCATCAAACATGATTGGTTCGCAAAACTAACTCACCACGAACGTGTGGAGGTCGCTACCATCTTGAAAACACCTATTGCCGAACAAACCATGGCGGCAAAGCAGGTCAGGAAATGGATCGATCAATTGAAGCACTACATCCAACACTACACTGATATACTGCTCTAACCCGAATTTCTCACCAAATGTACACTACCGAGTATTCCTTCCTCCCGGCTTCAGTAACCCTCAGAAGTCCGCGCCTTCGCCTATCAGTCGTCATCCTCGACATTGGTCCGATTCGCTTCGCGCTCGGTCATGTCATCACTTCGTTCTTCGGAACAACTCCGTGAGAAATTCGGGCTAACTCATGCAGGTCGATCTGCCAAACAGTACCGTAAAACTTAGCGTAGGCGAGCTTGCTGAATTTAGCACCGGCCCGGGCCAACGCATGCGCAGACGCCTCGGGCAATGGCGTACGCAAGTGGGTGTTCAGTGGCACCAGGAACAAGAAAACGCATCCAGGCAAGCCGGTGAAAAAGGACAGTATGAGGTCTCTCTAAAAGCAACCTGGCCTTATAAAGGGTGGAGGTTTAAGATTCAGGGACGTATCGACCAATGGATCGAACAAGAGGGGCGAATTCTAATTCGCGAAATCAAAACTACCAGTTTCGAGCTTCCAGCGGAAACAGACGTGCTTTTAACCCACTATCACTCGTACTTTGCCCAATTGGGAACTTACCTGGCTCTACTAGAACATAGAGGTGATCAAAAACTTCCCTTCTCGGGAGAGCTCCTTTTCATCAACATCGACGACGGTATCCGCCAGTACATCGCTGATGAAAATCATTGTATCGACCTTTTTAATACGCAAATCCACGCTCTTTGGGAATTTCTTGAAGATCAAAGAGCCCGGCAGAAAAAGTTCCTCAACCTAAGTCCCATACTGGCGTTTCCGGAGTTGCGGGAAGGTCAGGAGACAATCCAGGCTGACCTGTTAAAAGCGACTGCTCAAAGCCCAGTTGTGTTTTTCCAGGCGCCAACTGGGTTTGGGAAAACAGGAGTGGCTTTGGAATACGCTCTGAACCAGGTCATTGATGGTCATAACCGGCAAATCCTTTACCTTACCAGCAAGAGTAGCGGCCAGCATCAGGTCATGAAGCAGTTGAGCAGCATGCTCCCCAAGGAAACAGCTCTCACAGCTCTCCAGGTACGCAATAAGGATGAACTATGCCGCTCTCCCCAATGCCGCTGCGACCCAGAGGACAACCGCTTAAGGGCAGGCGATCGCTGGAAAAAATGTGGCCTTTCGCCCTATTCGTTTCTTGAAAGCCCTCTCGATCAACCGGACCGCTTCCGTTCGGCAGGCGAAAAGGAAACTCTTTGCCCCTATGAACTCATGCGTGCCACGCTCCCCTATGCGGACCTCTGGGTAGGTGACTTGAACTACTTGTTTTCTCCGCGCAACCGCTCGCTCTTTTTCGAACAACCTGGTTTCGACCTATCCAATACCCTCCTTATTCTGGACGAAGCACACAATCTAGCCAGCCGTGTCGCTGATGTGTTTTCGTATCAGATTTCTCACGACGATGTAGAGCAGTGGCACGCCGAACTCCAATTCTCAAATGGACACCCCACCATCCGTCGAGCTCTCGAAGCCTGGTTGGACATGCTGGAAACTATTTCCCCATCCGGCAATCTAGCCGACTATAAAGCCTACGAAGCGCGTGACTGTGCAGATCAATTGGCAACAGCTCTCCAGAATTATCCGCTTCAACCAAAACTCTTAACCG
>JAPUIL010000502.1 GCA_027297085.1 Verrucomicrobiota bacterium
AGCTGACGCCCGATGGCGGTGCCATAACCTCCCTGATAAACCAGTTGCTGTCTCGACCACCTGCTGAACCCGTATATGCATTGATTAAAGACTCGGACAACTGGGGCGCGGTTAGAGTAGAGGGGCAGGTTTATTTCCCAACGGATGGGGACGCCTATCTCGGGATCGTCCATGGCTATCAAGTTGATCATCAACGGGCTGATTTTGGCAGTATTTACGTAATTGACAAAAAGAAAAGGCGATATGTTCGCGTTAATCCTCACTACGATTGGAATCCTGCCCGAGCCCTTTATGAGGAATTCAGAGTGAACCTTAAAAAACCTGAACAAAGCGGGTGGCTGGATTTCGCTGCCGAAATTGTTGGTGGTTCCTGCCATTTTTTTATTGAAGACTTAGAGGTGCCCGTGGTTACGTTCAACCTATTTGATGAACAAAAAGGACTGATTGGATTCATCCCTCGCGTGGTTGGTGAATCAGTTTGGCTCGACAACCTGCGAGTCTACTCAATTGACCAACATTCCTACCTGGGTTCACCAAGACCGCAATCGATCAGCAAACCAGCGGACAACCTTCTGACAGACTGGGAAGTGAGCGGGCCCTTTGCAGATCTGCAATCAAGGCTGAATTCGTGGCATCCTTTTGCAGTTGATGAGCGCGGAGCTGTGATCGCTGCAAAGGTGACTGAGTATCTTGGCGAACGTCGATATGCTTACTTTCGGACTCAGGTAACACTAGTTACGCCTCAGATACTTGAGTTCGCAACCTCTGTCCAACTTTCGCTTCGTCTGAATGGTAAAGAGGTTGAACTCAGTGGTCCCAATATTGGTCGTTTCGATTTTCGTCGGGTTGCTTGGTTTGATTTCAGAGAGGGTGCACAAGCTTGGATCCAGTTACCTGCGGGTAGCCATGATGTTGTTATTGAAGTCAAATCAGACTATGCGGGGACCGGCTTCTTTGCGCGGGTTAGATAAAGCGGTCGGAGCATCAGATATAGTAGGTGTTTCTCCAAAAACTATTTCTAACCCTGCGACTGCTATTCAATCCTAAATCAAGCTTTCGTCACGGTTTCCGGCAGAGTACCAGGCTCGCTAATCTTCCCGGCTGGCAGCTGTGGTAGTGCCTTGTTCATCACGACTCAGCAGGCAGCAGTGTCACCTTGCCGCTATTGCCATCGACCTCAACAAGTTGCCCATCCTCCAGACTACTTGTGACGTTGACGATACCTGCGATACACGGTTTTCCATATTCACGTGCAACCAGCGCACCGTGTTGAAGTTCACCACCAACCTCTAACAATACCGCGGCGGCATTGATAAATAGTGGTGTCCAGCCCGGGTCAGTTGTATGGGCAACCAGGATATCGCCTTCTTCAACGTCTTTCTCAAAAGGGTCATTCAGCACTTTCACAGGACCGGTCGCGATGCCTGAAGACACCGGTACGCCAACTAACTGGCCAGGTACATTTTCTGTCTTTGGCCGAAGTATCCTGCCTCGTGAGTCGATAGCGTGTGGAAAGTGACGAACACGCCTGGCTCTCTCAAAGTATGGATCGCGGGAATCAAGCGTTGCCAACAGGTCAAAGGCGGGTTGTCGTTGCGCCTGATCGAGTTCCATCACAGTAAGTTCAAAAATCTGTTCGACTGAATTCAGGCGATCTTCCCTAACCCAGGTTTTAGCCTGGTCAAGCAGGTATTCGCGAATTCGCTTCTGAATAGTCACTATATGGTCCTTCGGAATTTCGCGTGATCGTTCTAAGGCACATATATTCGTGTACGCGGTAGCGAGCTTTTTTTGCTTTCGCTTTGGCAGGATCTTTAAAAGTTCCTCGTAGGCTTGATGCCGATTTTCCTTGAGTTTCTGGTGGTTAACACGCGGATCAAACTTCTGGCCTCCCTTTACGATTGTCGAAAGTTGCATGAGAACCAGCATGGGCTCTTCTGCATATTTAGGCCTGGCAAGTTCCATCTCGAGTGGTCCCCGACAACCAAAACGATATTGGAAATGATCCCAGGCCCTGAGGAACTCTGGATCGATTGTCCGATCAAGAATCCGTTGTGCCATGTTATCCAGGTCATTGAATTCTGCTGCTGGCAGCAACGTTGACATTTCGTACAGGAGCATGCCCATCTCCATGACGATATCATCAGATCCAGACAGTATGGCTTCGGAAAGTTCTGCCTGGCGGTTGGATTTTTCATCGATAATTTTCTTTAGAAATTCGGTGCCACGGTAAACGTAGAGTGTTAACGCTGGACCGGTAGTGCGTTGGGTAACATCGGTCATGGGAATGTAATAGTGCATGAGCAAGTCAGTAAACAGCATCGATGGCACGGGCTGTCTCAAAAATGCATCGAAGGATGCAAGTTCCCGTTCGTATTTTTCCTGGAACGATGATAACCGGAACATGGCCTTGAGCATGGCAAACAGGAATACGCGAAGCTGCCATATAAATTTGAAGAGAAATGGCAGTAGTTTCATTTTTTGCCAGATGCTGGATTTGTGCTGCGGTTCGTACGGCGTGAAGTCACAGGTTGCAATAATATCGGCGTAGGTAGTGTCGATGGGACGTTTCGCGGGCTCGAGCAGGGACGGATTTACCCAGCTCATGAGAACGCTGATATTCAGGTAAAGACGAACGCCGGAGCAATACATCAAGCCGGTTTTTGCTTCCTGATAGATACTCATGTTGGGGTCGATAAATCTAACAAGCTTGTCTATCAGGTACATCAGGAAGTCGTTGCTGAGTTGCGTGACAGGTCCACTGATCGTGATGCCATCTGCGAGGCTCTCATCCATGTAGAGAATTCTTGGTTCACCTGGCGCTGTCATCATCTCCGGCGGCAAAGGGATGTAGGTTGTAATCGGTCGTGCCTGTAACAGAAACATTTTTCCCTGGGCATAAGCCCATTCGATATCTACAGGTTCTGAATAAAATTGCTCAATGGTTAAAGCAGCCGCTACAAGTTGTTCAATTTCCTGTGTGGACAGGCAGGCGGTCTCAGATTGGGTGCCGCCCTTTGTACCCAGTGTAAAGTTAATAACCTCATTGGTGGTCTTGTTGACGGTCCAGCTGTCCGGTGTGATTTCTCCAGAAACCAGTGCCTCGCCCAGGCCGAAAGTTGCATTAATGACAGCTTCATCATAATCATTGTTGAGCGGGTTAAGGGAAAACAGGACGCCGGAAACCTCGCTGTTTACCTGCAGCTGTACAACAACGGCTATTCGGGGAAAGGTCATTGGCAGGTTTTGTTTGTGTTTGTATATAAATACGCGTGCATCAAGACATGACAGGAAGCAAAACTGAATGGCATCAGCGAGTTGTGTATCGGACGTATTAAGCCGCGTTTCATATAAACCGGCAAAGGAGCTGTCGGTCAGATCCTCTTCAGGAGATGATGACCTGACCGCATACAGGTTGTCGGGCAGGCAACTTGCTGCCTGCTGAACTGATTCGAGCTGGTGACTGGTGTAGTTGAGGTTACTCGCGACTTCCTTGAGGCGCTCGCAGGACTGCGTGAAGTCGTTCAAGTCTGCGGGATTGGTATTACAAAGATGTTGCCATTGTTGTGAACTGGAGAGCGTCCGGACCCAATCGGTAAAAAAGTCGACAGGCAGTACGAACCCGTCTGGGACATTCAGGCCAGCCTGGGTTAATCGAATCAGGGATGCAGCCTTGCCGCCAACAATTGACACATTGGGTTTGTGTTCAGATGAGAAAGGTATTAAACGCGCCTGGTTTGTCAAAGTTTAACTCCTGCCTGCGAAAACCCTTCTACTGTGACCCATCCCGGACTTTCCAACTGGCACCGCTTTCATGCATGCAAGCGGCGACTCATGCAACCTGTTGGTCTTCCATCTTAGCAGACATTAGGAAACCGCTGTAGATCACCCTGCGATGCGCCTGTAGGCTATGAAGGGGAACATTATTTACGGATACCCACTATTTTTTTAACCATCGTCCGGCATTCAGATCTGCCTGAATTCGTGCCGAGTAAATCGAGAAACAAAAAAAGTAACCAACAAAGAAAAAGTTGATTGCTGTAAATAATTTCCAAGGTAAGT
>JAPUIL010000503.1 GCA_027297085.1 Verrucomicrobiota bacterium
CCACGCCGACTTCACGCTGGGTGACTATACACTTTTTGTGGTCATGGTAATACTCGATGGGATCCTCGATGGTAATGATGTGACCATTGTTATTTTCATTCATGTAATTGATCATCGAGGCCAAAGTGGTCGATTTACCGGAACCAGTAGGACCGGTCACGAGAATGAGGCCACGGGGACGCTTGAGCAGGCCCTTAACCATATTGGGAAACCCAATGTCTTCCAGGCTTAACAATTCCGCGGGAATTTGCCGAAGGACCATTCCATAATGACCACGTGTTTTCAAAACACTGACACGGAATCGGGCCTTATCCATATAAGAAAAACCAAAGTCACTTCCCCCTCTTGACTTCACCTCCTGTAGGCGTTCCTCTGATGTAATGGCCATTACAAGAGATTCAGTATCATCCGAATTCAAGATTGGGCCTTCGACGGGAATCATTTCTCCATGCAGACGTAAGGCAGGAGATTGGCCTACCTGCACATGAAGGTCGGATGCGCCTTCTTCTATAACGAGACCTAAAAGATCGTTCATTTCATAGCTCATGGCAATTATTCGGTATTGAGATTAATTGGTGGTGACTGCTAAGACTTCACTAAGGGTTGTTTGCCCATTCATCGCTTTTCGCAGACCATCTTGGCGCATGGTCCGCATTCCTTGCTCTAGGGCCAGGGAAAGAATTTGAGCAAGAGAACAGCCTGAGTATATAAGCGATTCCATTTCAGAGGTTATATTCATTATTTCAAAAATACCAATACGTCCGCGAAATCCGGTTCCACGACAAGCAGGACATCCCTGCCCTTCACGCCATGAAGCTGTTTCGCTTGAAGGGATGTCAGCATCAATCGTCGCCAAATCAACAGGATCTGGAGTGACCGGTTCACTGCATTCAGCACACACACGTCTGACGAGACGCTGGGCCATGATTGCACGGACCGACGTGGAAATCAAAAAGGGTTCAACACCGAGATCGCGCAAACGAGATACTGCGCTAGGCGCATCGTTAGTATGCAGGGTGCTAAAAACTAGGTGGCCGGTCAGAGAAGCGTTGATGGCAATTTCCACTGTTTCGAGATCTCGAATTTCTCCCACCATGATAATGTTGGGAGCTTGACGAAGCATGGCGCGCAAACCGGCCGAAAAAGTCATGCCAATTTCATTGCGCACCTGAACCTGGTTGATACCCGAAAGCTGATATTCGACAGGATCCTCGACGGTAATGATTTTGCGGTGAGGTTTGTTCAGAAAATTGAGGCAGGAGTAGAGCGTGGTAGATTTTCCAGATCCGGTGGGACCAGTTACTAAAATTATACCATCTGGCTGAGAAATAAGCTTTTCCAGCTGATCGCAATCGTCTTCCAATAATCCCAGCTCTTTAAAACCTAGTTGAAGGCTCTCCTTATCGAGCACCCGCATAACGATGGTTTCTCCATGAGCGCTAGGAACCGAGGACACGCGAAAATCAACCAGGCGATCCTGAATATCCATCTGGATCCGGCCATCTTGTGGCAATCGTTTTTCCGCTATGCTCATTTGAGACATTAGTTTGATTCGAGAGATAATAGCGGGCTGTAGGCGCTTAGGAGGATTTTCAGTTTCCTGAAGTACGCCATCAACCCTAAAGCGAATCCGAAACCGTTCTTCGAGTGGCTCAAGGTGAATGTCCGACGCCCCACGTTTTAACGCTTCTTTGATAATCAAATGGACGTATTGCACAATTGCCCCTTCATCCGTCCCGGAACTGATGGGTGAACTAGTCGAGGAAGCAGACGGGGCCTGGCTTTCAGCTATTTCCTGGTACAGAGGCTTAAAGGTCTCCGATTCCTCTGGCAGCAAGCGGTCGATCGCATTTAGCAATGCTCTTTTGGTGCAAAGACAGGGCTGCAAATCAAGCCCCAAGCTAACGGCTAAATCGTCCAATTGATCCACCATAAGAGGATTGTGAATGGCGGCCTTGGCAGTTGAACCGGTAACATCGAAAAGCAGCAGCTCCCTTTCTAGAGCCATTTTTCTATCGAAACCATCAAAGGTAACTTGTTTGGCGTTGATTTCCTTCAAGTCAATGAGAGGCAGACTAAATTCATCGGCCAACAATTCCTGTACCTGGCTTTCAGTTGTGTAACCTGCAGAAATCAACCCTTCAAGATATGTCTGGTCAGGCGAAAGGGTATCCTTAACAGAATCAAGGACCTCCGGTGCTACGACATTCTTTTCGACCAGTAACTGTAGAGAAATATCGTCACAACTCTTCACGGGATCGATTGAAGCCTATCGATTCACCTGCATCAAGAACTCTACGTTGTTAGATGTTTTTTTCATCCGAGCAATCAGCATCTCCATGGCTTCCGTGCCGGGAACGCCCTTCATCGCGCGACGCAATGCATAGATACGGGGGAGCTCGTCTTTGTGGTAGAGCAATTCTTCTTTTCGCGTACCACTCTTTTCCATGTTAATGGCTGGGAAGATACGTTTGTCGGAAAGCGCCCGATCCAGATCCAATTCCATGTTGCCGGTTCCTTTAAACTCTTCGAAAATAACTTCGTCCATTTTGCTTCCGGTCTCAACCAAGGCGGTACCCATAATGGTCAGACTTCCCCCTCCTTCAATGTTTCGGGCAGAACCAAAGAAGCGCTTTGGTTTTTGCAAGGCTCCGGCCTCGACACCACCAGAGAGAATTTTTCCACTGTTGGGCATCATGGTATTGTAACTTCGAGCCAAGCGGGTAATCGAATCGAGCAAGATGATCACATTTCGGCCGACTTCCACCATGCGGCGGGCTTTTTCGATAACCATTTCAGCCACATGGACATGGTTGTCAGCTGCTTGATCGAAAGTGGATGCGATAACCTCTCCTTTTACCATGCGTCTAAAGTCGGTGACTTCCTCAGGTCTTTCATCGATCAGCAGAACAATGAGGTAACTCTCCGGATTATTAATTTCAAGTGCGTTTGCGATGCCTTGCAGCAAGATGGTCTTACCTGTTCGTGGCGGGGCAACAATGAGTCCGCGTTGTCCGAAACCAATTGGGGTCAATGCATCAATAACCCGCATAGACACATCCTGATTTTTCAGATCCTCAACAGGAGTCTCCAAGATCATGCGCTCCGTTGGATAATAAGGAATGAGGTCCTCGAAAGGCGCAATGTTCTTGATCTCTTCGGGTGGTAAACCGGAAGCCCGAATCATATCCACCACGTAACCGCATCCATCTCCTTCTTGAGGCAGTACTTGCACGTCCACCATGTGCCCGCTCCTGAGACCATAATGTTTTATGAAAATATCCGGTACGAAAAAGTCCTGCGCATGCGGCACGTAATTGTTATGTTCATGCACGATGAATGCCCCATCATTTTCAGTAACCCAAAGCAGCCCGGTATCGAGTAGTTGTCGTTTGGTCTCGGTTGCATGTTTAACGAGCAAGTCAAAGAGCATTCTCTTGTTAGGGGCGGAGGTAATCTCGATTCCAAGTGCTTCGACAACTTCCACCAATTCAAGAACCGGTAATTGGTAATAATCAATCAGTTTGATGGGTTCTCCTCCTCCTGCGGCTTCCGTAGCAAGGAACTTCAAGTCTGCCAGATTTGAAATGGATTCATCCTGCAGCAAATTACCCAGCTCGGGCAATTTGATTGAATACAACGGCCTTCGCTTTTGGGCCTGCTTTTGAGGACGTTTTTTCTGTGGATGCTGGTGCTGTTTCTTACCCTGCTTTTTAAAATCTTTTTTGTGTTTACCCCTTTGACCATCGTGACGGAAATTCTGCTTCCGGTTCTCATGCCTGGGTCCGTTCTGATGTTTTGCCTGATTATCTGATTCAGGCGCTGCTTGCTCGGTGGCAGGCTCCGGATTTTTGGGATCACCGGGATCCTTTACCTCGTTGGGATCAAAGGAAAACGAAACTTCATCTCCAGGATCAAATGAATCGTCTTCAACCTTTTTGGTTGGTCGTGGTCCGGAGTCAGGTGTTGGACTTGAATCCTCTGTACCCTCTGTCTGCTCGGTTATCTTATGAGCGGCTTTTTTAGCGGTCTTGTTAGGCGCACGATTCTTTACAGGTTTGTCAGCACCCTCAACAGGATCCATTGGAGGTAAGCTGGCTTGTACAGTTGTGTCTTCTTCGGACATAATCAGGTGTCAGTCCACGGCGGACCAAACGGGAAATTTAATAAGATTAAAGGGCTTGTTTACGGATTAATTGATGCGTGTGGGACTTGGCCGTCCATGCGTCATAATCCAGGTTATGTGTGAGCTGTATGGGTTTTAAGGCTGAAACTGGTCAAACAGCAGTTTCACTTGCCTTTTGAGAAACTCAAAAGAACCGTCATTCAAAATCACGAAGTCCGCCCGGTTTATTTTCTGGGTTTGAGAAAGTTGTTTGCGGCTACGTGCTTTTACTTCCTCTGGACTGAATCCGCGATTCTTCAGTCGATTTACTCGTAATGAGTAACTAGAAACAACAGATATCGAACGATCTACCTCTTTTTCAAGGTTTTTTTCAAAAAGAAGTGGAATTTCTACAATCCACAAGGCGGTAGGATCGGTCTCCATCTGACGTATTCGATGCTTGCGAACAAGAGGGTGCAGGGTTTTTTCCAGCCATGATAACTCATTTTCATTCGCAAATACCCGCGCACCTAAAGCTTTACGGTTAATCTGACCATCTGGGGTAAAAACTTCATTTCCAAACTTCTCGCGAACTCTGTTTTGAAAATCCGCGTTAGAGGCGTAAATTCCAGCTACTGTTTTGTCAGAATCGACGACAAATGCCCCCAATTCTCTAAAATTATCCAATACGGAGGATTTCCCGCTTCCAAAACTGCCGGTAAGCCCCACAAGCATGCGCAAACCATTGCAACGAGCGATATCGAGGTCGAGTCACTTTTAAGTTTTCAATTCACTTAATATCTCTACCGTTTTATTCGCAGGTTCCTCCAAACCTTTTCTCCTTTATGTTAGCCACCGTCAGTTCCGCCACCCTTCTCGGCATTGAAGCCCAGCTCGTCCAGATAGAAGTAAATACCGGAGAAGAAGGGGAACCAAAATTATTTATGGTGGGACTTCCCGACACGGCCGTCAAAGAGTCGCAAAACCGTGTATTTTCAGCGCTCACGAATTCCGGTTTTAAGATGAGCCGTACCAGGACAACCATCAACCTGGCTCCAGGAGATGTTCGCAAGGAAGGCCCATTATACGATCTGCCCATCGCGCTCGGGCTCTTGATGGCCACACGCCAGATCGAACCCGTTAATGCAGAATCCTATCTATTTGCAGGTGAACTAAGCCTATCAGGTGCAGCCAGGCCCATAAAAGGAGGATTAGCCATAGCCTTATTAGCTAGAAAACTAGGGAAGAAGGGCGTAATTCTGCCCTATCCATCCAGCCAGGAAGCAGCGCTGGTGGAAGGAATCGAAGTGATTGAAATCGCATCACTTGACGAAACAGTCCGCTTCCTCCAAGGCCAGCTTTCCCTATTACCAACAAGCACGAAATCGGTATTGGATACACTGGAACACCAGGAAAAACATAAGGGCGACTTTTCCGAAATCAAGGGTCAGCATACAGTGAGACGAGCCATTGAAGTTGCGGTTGCAGGCGGGCATAACATTCTCCTCATCGGCCCTCCCGGTTCGGGAAAGTCCATGATGGCCAAGCGCATACCCACTATTATGCCCGAGCCTACGTTGGAGGAATTTCTGGAGATCCTAAGTGTACACTCGGTTGCCGGCAACACCCTGAAAGGCCCAGTCAATCGCTTTCAACGTCCCTATAGGTCTCCTCACCATACCATTAGCGATGTTGGGCTTCTGGGCGGAGGGTCGATTCCAG
Organism: Verrucomicrobiota bacterium; assembly: GCA_027297085.1. Taxonomy (GTDB): domain Bacteria; phylum Verrucomicrobiota; class Verrucomicrobiia; order Opitutales; family UBA2995; genus UBA2995. Next base: position 5,828 of record JAPUIL010000503.1, read on the forward strand.
GTCCGGGCGAAGTGTCATTGGCACACAACGGAGTTTTGTTTTTAGATGAACTACCTGAGTTCAAACGCTCTGCCCTCGAAGTACTTCGCCAACCGTTGGAAGATGGTGACGTCTCAATTTCCCGAAGTGCAGGTAAAATTACACTCCCATGCCGTTTCATGCTCGTGGCAGCAATGAATCCGACACCTTGCGGATATATTGGCGAAGAATGCACCGATACTCCGGCACAGATCCAACGCTACCGCTCCAAAATCAGCGGACCACTGCTGGATCGAATAGATCTGCACGTGGAAGCTCCCGCACTTTCAATCGAGGAATTAAGGAATTCAAAACCGGGCGAAGATTCACAAACCATTCGAAAGCGAGTCGCCAGAGCCAGGCAATTGCAACGCACCCGATTCCAGGGCCAACCAGTGCCTTGCAATGCTCGCATGACTCAAAAACATATCAGGAATTACTGCGGAATGAATGCCGCCATGGGCGACACATTGCAGCAAGCAATGGAACAATTAAAACTTAGTGCCAGAGCCTACGATCGTATTTTGAAAGTAGCCCGGACCATCGCTGACTTGGCCGACCAGGAGGACATTCAAATGCAACATCTTCTGGAAGCCATTCAATACCGTAGCATGGATCGAGACGTGAACTATTAGATGGATTTGAATTATCCTGATTCAATAAACCTCCGATTTTATTTACCTTGAAAATAGGCAAGCGCACGTCCATAAACGTATACCATAAGGTATTTACCTACAAGGTTTTTAGTAGTTTAACCCCATAGACAACCTGATATTTTTTATCTAATATGGGCGATAAATATACAATTTATTGCTGAATTCAGAGAACGGGCGTTTACAAATTTAAACCTCTAAATACAATTAAGACTAAATCTCTAGACATTTTCTTCTGCGTTGATGCTGGTTTCAGTTTAGGATTTATGGTGACGCTGGACACTCTTTTGGACCGATTCTCCGAAGATATAACTCCCAATATCAATATTGTGGACAATGGTCTAAAAGAGGGATTTTTGGATGAACTTCGCAGATATCTGGAAAAACATCCTAAAAAACCGTTCCTCAAAATTCGCAAGATGCGAGAGGAGTATTTGGAGCCCTTCAAAGCCCATACAGCTTTTCGGAAACAGGACCAATTTAGACCAGCTGTCCTATCAAAACTCGCCATTCCAATTCTGTTCCCCGAAAGCCAATTTGGCGCCTATTTAGATTGCGATTTTTTCGTCCAAAAAGATTTTTCATCGTTACTTCAATTTGAAAATGAGGACGTCGATCTTTTAGCGGTGAGAGATAGATTCATCGATAAAATGGATTCTCATTACGAAGGGATTGATAGCGATTTGTTCAATACTAACCCTGTCGCTCCTTATTTCAACGCGGGCTTTTTTGTTATGAATTTGAAACGGTGGGACCGAAAAAGCTATTGGGATAAGGTTCATGAAATTAGCCTTAAAAAACCAATGGCATGGGAAGACCAAAGTATCTTGAATATAGCGTTCTGTAACAAATGGAAAAGCTTGCCAGATTCTTGGAACAGGATGGTTTGGCCTCAATACCTAGAATACTCGTTTCCCAAAAAAGATAGGAATTACCATTTTTTTGGAGGTCAAAAACCTTGGGATTTTAGTCCCACCGTATCAAAGGGCTTGGTACCCATGTTTTTTAAGACCTATAAAAATATTCCCTTTAACGGATTAAAAATTGATCATCTAAACCGGCCACACGGCATCTGGTGGTTGAAAAATTTCATTTTTCCCTCCTTTCCAAGCAAAGAAAAAATCTGACCAGCATATATTGATTGAAGTATTTTCGGACTAGGCGAATCGTATCAGGATCATTTTCCAAAAAAAACCAGTAGTCTCATTCCTTCATTTCAGTTGGTATGTTAATTCAGCAGCCGCGATATTGCTTGGACTTATCTGCGGCTGCAAGCCGGGGTCAACACAGGTGGAGATGGCTTTGGAAAAGCAAATACTTCACGTGGGAAATGGCCTGGAACCACAGGAACTGGATCCACATCTGATTACCGGAACAAGCGAAATTGAAATATTGGGAGCTCTCTTCGAAGGTCTTGTTGGACAGAACCCGAAAGATTTAAGCCCTGTCCCTGGAGTAGCCGAATGGTGGGAAGTTTCGACTGATGGACTTAATTATACATTTCACCTAAGAAGCGGATTAACTTGGAGCAACAGTGATCCCTTAACAGCGGAGGATTTTCTCTTCAGTTTTCGACGAATGCTGTCACCGGCCTTGGGTGCACCCAACGCCTACCTTCTATTCGTTCTGAAAAATGCGGAAAACTTTCATAAAGGTCATGTAGAATTCGATGAAGTTGGTGTCTCCGCGTCCGACCACCGCACGTTGCTTCTTCAATTAAAAAATCCGACTCACTACTTGTTAAGTATGCTTTCGCACCCGGCCTGGTTCCCGTTACCTAAGACAACTTTGTCCCGATTTGGAGATCCTTATGGCCGGGCCACAGGGTGGACACGAACGAAATCGATAGTATCCAACGGACCATTCTATCTAACAGCCTGGCAAGTCAATGAGTATATTCATACTCAAAAGAACGATCAATATTGGGATACGGATAATACGCGTTTAAAAGACATCTTCTTCTATCCTACCGAAAGTCGAGACGCTGAAATGCGTGCTTTCACTGCAGGGCAACTTCACATAACTGAAGCAGTTCCACCTTCCAAAGTGGGTTACTACCGTCAACAAAAACACCCTTCATTGCAAATAGATCCATATTTCGGAACCTACTACCTACAACTGAATACAAACTCAACCGCTCTTTCCGATCCACGAGTAAGGAAGGCTCTAAGCCTTGTTTTGAACCGAACTCAAATCGTAGAAAAAATAACTCAAGGCCAACAAAAAGCTGCCTGGCACTTTACTCCTCCGGGAACTTCCGGGTACAACCCAAGAATTTCCGGCGAAAAAAATAGTGAAGAGGCAAAGCGACTTTTAGGTGAGGCCGGTTATCCAAACGGAAAAGGATTTCCGATTTTAACCTACTTATACAACACTTCGGAAAACAATAAAGCGATAGCCGAAGTACTTCAACAAATGTGGCTCTCGGAACTGGGAATCCGAATCGAATTGATCAATCAGGAATGGAAAGTCTTCACCCAATCCCGGGAAACAGGAGAATTTGATATTCTTCGAAATTCATGGATTGGCGACTACATGGACCCAACAACTTTCCTGGATGTTTGGACCTCTCAATCCGGCAACAATTTCACAGGATGGTATTCAGAAACCTATGACATTTACATTTCTAACTCCAGGGCAGCCATAGACGCAGGCAAGCGAAATGAATATTTCGAAAAAGCAGAGAAACTTCTGATTAACGAACAGCCGATAATTCCTCTATATTTTTATACCAGCGTCTACATGAAACATCCATCCGTCCAAGGGTACTACCCGACTCTGCTTAATTACCACCCCTGGAAACATGTGTACTTAAAACCGGCTACACCCTAACCCGAATTCCTCACCGGATGTTCCCCAAACAGGGTTAAAGCTATGATTGTAAGTGATTTATGGAATACTTCCAAATAGCAGTCTGTAACATTCGGTTTGCAACCATCCTCAGACTGACAGGTAGAGTATTCCTGCCTCTTGGCTCGGTTACGCACGGCAGGCAGTGCGCGCCCTCGCCTCTCGGTCGTCAAGCTCAACATCTCAACTCCGTGAGAAAATCGGGCTAACCTGCCGCAAAGCTTCGTAGGTGGCAATACCGGTAGCAGTAGCCAAGTTCAGAGACCGGAGTTTGTCGTTGGGCTGAGGGATATTCACTCGAAACTCATCTCCAATTTCCTTGTGTAACCAGGCGGGCGCTCCATGCCCTTCGTTTCCAAACACCAAGCCATCCCCTTCTTTAAACTCAACATCCCAATAGGCTTGTTCGGATTGAGTGGTAAATAACCATAGCCGTTCTGGTCGATCCGGACTCTCTTTAAACGCCTGCCAGTTTTTGTGGACACACAGATCGAGATCATCCCAGTAATCCATTCCGCTCCGTTTCAGGTGTTTTTCTGAAATCGAAAACCCAAAAGGTTCAATGAGGTGCAACCTGGATCGCGTAATGGCTGCGGTTCGACCAATATTGCCAGTATTCTGAGGAATCTCCGGGCAATATAAAACCAGATGAATCACTTTAGCTCTCGATCGTTATTCCCGTATTGTCGGCTTGCAACACATAGCAGCTCGACCTCAGAGCGTTGCCAGAAAAGCAATTCTTCATAGCCTCCTTAACGGCTTCACTCTTCGATGTCGAAGTAACACAGAGCACGCTGCTCCCACTTCCGCTCAGCCAACCGGTTAAAGCTCCTGACTCGATTCCTGCACGAATAGCCTCCTCAGCTTGGGGAATATTTTTAAACCGGTAAGGTTGATGCAAATGATCTACCCGGCAGGCTTTTAATGCCTCGTAATTGCCGGAAGCAAATGCGGCTACAAGATACGACAAACTGTTTAAACTGCTGACCACTTTTTCAAAACTTATTTCGGAGGGTAGAGCCATACGAGAATCATCGGTTTGGATCTCCAAATCCGGAGAAGCCACCACAAAATTCAAGCCTTCGTCTACGGCAAACCTCTGAGTCCCTTTGTAAACATTTGTTTCGGGGCAAAAGCGAGCGACGGTAAAGCCACCCATTATAGCCGCGGATGCATTGTCGGGATGGCCCTCGATTTCCGAAATCAATTTCACCTGGTCATCCCGGTTCAAAGGCGATCCTGCAAAATGATTGAGACCAGCCAATACTCCGCCACGCAGAATCACGCTGGAACCAAGTCCGCGTGCAACCGGCACGTCGGAAACAATATCAAAATCAAATCCTGAGAAGGCTTCACCTGTCTTTTCGTAAAACCCGTCCCCAACCACTTTAACCATATCAGTAGCTTCTGCTGGAAATGCTATTTTTGCCCCGGCATAAACTACCTGATCATCGGAGCGGAGCGAAATCGTAACTGTACCGTACAGGTTGAGAGCCAATCCAAGGGTATCAAAACCCGGCCCACAATTGGAGGTGCTCGCAGGAACACGGACGGCAACGGATTTACTCATAGTAGAACAGTCTACAGAATCTACTGGTTTTTCAAGGCGCGTTCCACTTCGCGCATTTGCACCTTCTTTTTTAGATCTTGCCGTTTGTCGTAAAGCTTTTTTCCCACGCAGAGTGCAATTTCTATTTTAACGAGGCCATGTGTTATATAAAGACGGAGTGGAATGAGTGCCTTTCCCTGAGCCTCCAAAGCACCGCGTATTCGGTTGATCTCCCTTCGCTTCAATAAAAGTTTCCTGGGACGCCTCGGATTATGGTTGTTGTAGTTTCCAAAATCATACTCAGCGATATGGGCATGATAGAGAAATACCTCCTCCTTTTCGACCCGACAAAATGCTTCGTTAATCTGAGCTTTGCTGTTTCGAATAGATTTTACCTCTGTACCCCGCAAAACGAGCCCAGCTTCAAACTTTTCCCCAATCTCGTAGTTCCGGAACGCCTTTGCATTTCGGATCTCGGAGAATCGTTCCTTGCCTTTCTTTTTATTGGCCATAGCGGGGCGGCGGGCACTTTAACAAGTGACTCCCGACAAGGGATACAAAAACGAGATACCGGTGGATTACTCAGCTAGTTCGTAGCTGATCTTTCCATCGATGATCTCTTTCAGCGCAATATCCTCAGGATCCAGTCTTTCTAGCGATTCAATCAGGGGCTTCTGACCGAATTTCAACTGTTTAACACGGCGGGACACCAGATTAACTAAGATGTTTGGATCCGGAATTATTTTATTAGCTGCTTTTAAGTAATCGTCTCTCACGGGATGTCTCTGGTTTAAGAATTTGTCTAGTATACGCGGAATCAGTTGGACTTACCCTATCCTGATATGGGTAAGATTTCATGAAAACCAGCTAACTTGGATCGTTAATTCACCTTTGGCAATGGGTTTTTTCATCAATAATTTTCCAACAATAACACTCCAATCATGAAGATCGCCTGGACGACTACCGAGACTCTGGACCAAGCTAAAACACTCGCAAATTTGGCCATCGAAAAAAAACTGGCCGTTTGCGCCCAAATCAGCAGTCCAATCCTTTCAATATACCAATGGAAAGGAGAAATCGAAGAATCAACCGAGCATAGAATCACTTTCAAACTCCTCAAATCGAACCAGGAAGCCCTGCAAAAACTCATTATTGCCAACCACCCCTACGATACACCTCAATGGGTTGCAGCTAATTTAAGCGATGTTGGCGACGGCTATAGAACCTGGGCGGAAGGTTGATTTTATTAAAGTTTCTCCTTGAAAGCCGCACAAAAACGGCTCACTTTTCCCGCCTTCTATTCCAATAAAGAGATATGTCTCAGCACAATTCTTTCAAAGCTGCCGGTGGTGCAGGAAAAAAAAACAGAACTGTTCTTAAGCGTTTTGAGCGCATAGAGCTGCTTAAAAAGCGTGGAGAGTGGAAAGAAGGCGAACGCGTAACCGGCCTCCAGAAAACCAAACCGGAAGACTAAGAACCACCGCGAGTTTCCCATTTTTAAACCCTTTCTGATTGAAAGGGTTTTTTATTTGTAAGCTGGTAGGGGCTTTACGCCGCGATTCTGTGATTAAATTCGGAGGATAAATCCGCTCATGCTACAACCACAGGGTCATTCCTTGTAATCGACTTATTCCCTCAGGGTCATTCCTTGCAATCTTGCTTGCTAATGTGAGATTCAAGGTTTGACCCTCTCGATAGCCCCTTCTCAGAAAAATCAACCTGCCCTAATAATGATTTTTTTTACTTCGCTCTCGTATGCGTAGTTCCTGGCGAAAGCAGCTGAGGTTTCCTCCAGAGGGACATACTCGGAGATCAGGTCATCCACCAGAACAGCCGGAGTTGGCCCGGAAGCCAAATGAATGGCACGAGGATAGGTGTGTTTCATGCGGCGAACCATCATAATCGTAAGTCCTTTTCGCCGCGCGGTGGAGTGAGTAAACTCAGCTTGGTCATCCGGTGGAATCCCAACCAGCACAACACGGCCTCCATAAGCCACCATCTCCATGGCTTGATCAATAGAAGTATTCGCCCAGGCAGCCTCAATCGCGACATCCACCCCTCGACCATTTGTTTCAGCCATCAACTTCTCCACTCCCTCACTGTTCTCAACTGTCCACGCGTGAGTGGCGCCCCATTTCCTCGCCAACTCGGTCCTCCACGGAAATCGATCAAAGGCGTAAACAGCGCTCGCTCCAGCTAAAACCGCTAGGCGCAAAATAAGTAACCCAACCGGACCACAACCAATGATCGCGACACTCCGTGCCGCTTTAAGTTTCGCAAGATCCAGGGTATGAATTGCGACACCTAGGGTTTCAAGCAGGGTACCTCCCCCGTCACTAATACTATCCGGGAGAGGAAAACAATTCCGTGCGGGTACAACCATCTTTTCACAAAGAGCACCATCCTTTGGATAAACACCAAAAAAGCTATGATTGGGACAGAGGTTGGGATGCCCGGCGTTGCATAGCTCGCAACGATAACACGGAATTGCAGGTTCTACTGCCACTCGCTGCCCACGAATAAGAGGAGTACCAAGACCACTTTCAATTCCCTCACCGGCCTCCAAAACTTCTCCCATAAACTCATGCCCTAGAATAAATGGACTTTCGATTTTGGTAGTACCGATAGCTCCGGTACCATACATGTGGAGATCGGATCCGCAGATTCCGACCGCTTTCACCTGGATCAATACTTCGCCATTACCAGGTTCTGCCGGTTCAGGCTCATCCACCAACTCAAGGATTTTCGACCCAACAAGTTTAACCGCCTTCATTCTCGGAACTACGGAAGATTGAGAACCTTTTTGGAAACTTCCAATACACTCTGAACATCGAAGTCATCTCGATTTTCCGGAAATGCGTGGTCCACCAGGTACCACTCCTCCGTGAACGATGACCGCTCTCCCGGAGCCATTATCTCCAGTGGACCTATCGGTTCCAGCTCAGTAACAGTGAGTTCATTTCTGTAGTTTTCAACATACCAAATCGAAATGGTCATCGGAACACGCTCAGCGTAATTTCTGTCAGGAAAAACCGGATACTGTTTAATAAACATCAAATCATTGGGCATTAGGTAACTGAACCAACCCTCCATGGAGTCCATAGCCAATTTTGGATGTTCGGGAGCTCCGGTTATTACCAACGCATTATCCCTTATGTTGATAGTCGGATTGTCCGGAGCAAGATTCGCCATATCCTCAGGCTCCATCATTACATAATGATTTTTATAGCGCGACCACTCCGACAGCGGGATAACAACAATACCCAGGCCTTGAGCGAACGTCCTTCCCCAATGAGAGTAGCTCAACGTCCGGTTACTAATATTGATCAAGGTCTGTTTGCAACTTAGGTGAGAACCTTTATCGGCCAGAGTAAACTCCCGAACCACTTGCACGCCGGTTGCTTCGTGAGGAGGGCTTGTGAGCGTTGCCTTTCGGCGTCCGATGATTTCACCCTTCCAAGGGCCTAACCAAAGCTCAGGCCTGGGCGGAACACGTCTCTCAAGACCAAAATCAAAACGCCCCGCACCCCTGATTGTTACCTCCGAATTCGGGTCGTAGTGAAAGCCCGCTTCTTCCGGAATGATGTGCAAAGCTTCTTTGCCATTGAGTTTGTAAGACATTACCTTGCCGCCGACCGCTGGCGTAAGCATCACGGTACAATCGTCGTTGAATAGTTCGATACTGTCATCGTAACCAAAATACTCCACCACTCGCGCCCCGGGACTGACACTTAACAGAGCAGTTGAACTAACTATAAGTAGAACAACAATCGCGACACGGGACGGTAAATAACGCATGACGCTGAGTTTGAGGAAGGTGATTGGCAGGTAAATAAGATAATCCCCGAATTCACTTTGCTAAAAGAGCGGCTCCATTAATCACTTACAGTAATGACCTCAACATCGATCCTGATAAGCAACCAGAACATCAGCACGAGGATTAAGGGAGCTTTTTTCATAGCCTCAGGGAGGAGATCTTTAAATTTTATTCTACAAAAACGATCAACCTTTTTTAAATTCTGCCTTTTCTCCTGGGATGGGTGAATTATGAAAATGTCCTCGTTTTTGCACTGCTTCATAACCGCCATGGGATTCAATTAATGCAGCTTGGGCGGCCTTAGCCTTATGATCAAGTTCGTCCGGATCCACCAATGCCAGGAGAGCTTCGCGCATACGAGTTTCAATATTCGCATACTCCTCTTTCCCATGAAGACTGTTATTTTCTCCAGGATCAGTTTCCAGATCGTAGAGTTCCGGAGGATCGTTATGATAGTGAATGTATTTGTACCGACCGTCACATACCATCAATACCGCATTAGGAAAATGTAAGGCATGGTATTCACTAAACACATACCGCTCCGTGGGTGGCTCTGCTAATAAATCAGGAAGCGCTG